>NZ_JBCEWQ010000030.1:0-68869 GCF_038448545.1 Streptomyces sp. CLV115 | reverse complement strand
GGCCATGTCGTGCCCGGCCATGTCGTACACGGCCAGGGACCAGCCCGCTTCGGCCGGCGGCCGCCCTTCGAAGCGCAGCACGTAGGAGTGGGCCCCGTTCAATCGCCCGCCCCCGGCGTCGCACAGTGCGCGGGCGTACACCGCCTCGTACCCGTGGACGCCCCACAACGCGCTCCGCGCCGCCACCGCCCTGGTCAGGTAGGACGCCTCCCGGTCGGCGATCCGCCACTCCGGGGAGTCGACGGTGCCGACGCCGTAGTGGTCGAGGTTGTAGTCGAAGAGATGTGGCTGCATCGCCCACCCCGCGCGCACCGCATCGGCCCGGTCCGCCTCCTCCACCCGTGCCCCGCCCCGCGCCGCCCCTTCGGTCAGTGCGCGCACAAGGACGGCGTCTGCACGGACGTAGGGCGACGCCCCTTCCTCCAGCAGCCCCAGCGGCTGGAACCGGTCCTGGTACGCCCGGTCGGGCGCGGACGGCGGGAAGTCGGCCATCCACACCCTGAGCTGCTCGAAGAACCGCAGCGGCTCCGGTACGTCGGGGTCCGGCGCGGGCAGTCCCGTACGGTGCGTACCCGGTTCGACGTGCGTGACGGTCAACTGCTCCTGGAACGCGCGGACCCGCTCCGCCCCGTACGAGCCACCTCCGTGGTCACCGCCGTCGCAGTCACCGTCATCGCAGTCACTGCGTCCGATGACGGTGACGACGGAGGTGGGCGCGTCGATGACCCCGAGCACCCCGTCGGGCACGCGTCCCGCCCAGCCCGGGGGCACGACGAGCCAGTCACCGGTCCGGGTACCGGTGGGGCGGTGGCCGACGTACGCGAAGTTGTCGGTCCAGGCATCGACGAACTGCAACACGCGATACGTGCTGTCCGGGCCGTCCCGGTCGTCCGGGGTGTCCCGGTCGTGCGGACCGTCCGGGACGTGGATCAGGACCGGTCCGCCGGAGAGGTCGAGATGGGCGACGGACCGGACGGTGTCGTCGCCGACGGACACGAAGGGTGTGTCGGGAGGCACCGGCCGGTCCGCGTGCGCGAAGCGGTTGAACGGGGTGGGCGGCAGCGGACCGTAGCCCGTGTACATGGCGCCCTCGACCACCGAAAGGTCACGGACCAGCGGATACCCGTAGACGTACGCCTCGGTGGCAAGAGCGACGAGGTCCACCGCTGCCTCCTCCCGACCCCGCCGCCCTCAGATGACCGCCTTCGAGGTCCCGGTGCACAGGGCCCAGATCACGAACACGTCGATGGCGATGGAGATGATCGCCCAGATCGGCTGGTACGGCAGCCAGACGAAGTTGATGATCACGCTGATGGCGGCCAGCACCACACCCGTGGCACGGGCCCATTCGGCACCCTTGAGGATGCCCCAGCCGACGACGGCGAGCACGATGCCGAGAACGAGGTGGATCCACCCCCAGGAGGTCACGTCGAACTTGAACGTGTAGTTCCTGACATGCGCGTAGACGTCGTCGGTGGCGATGCCGGAGATCCCCTTGATCACTCCGAGGACACCGTCGACGAGCAGCAGAACACCGGCAAAAACGATTCCGCTGGCCGCCCAGGGATTGAAATCCTCCTGGCCGGCGGAACCGGCGGTACCGGGCGTGGGCGCTGTGTGAGCCATCAGGACTCCTTGGCCGGATCGGGACTGTGGGACAGAACCGACCCTGCGCGCCGCCCACCCACGGAACCACTCGGACGCACCCATCCGGGTGAAACCCGCCACGGGCCGCGCCCGCCCGTCCCTACGACGAGGGGAGCCGCGTCACCTTGGAGACCTTGCACGTCATCTTGCCCGGGACCTTCCCCAGCCCCTGGGCCTTCTGCACCGACTTCTGCCCCGCCGCCAGATCGGTCGCCGTCGCCAGCCCCGAGGCCCGGCGCGTGCCGTCCCCGTCCACGAACTCCACGGACACGATGTAGGAAGCCTGGACGTCGCCGTGGTTGACGATCTCCACATCCGCATCCGGCCACTCGGTCAGCGAGTCCACCGCACACCGGGTGATCCGCACGTCGCCCTCACCGTCCGTGCCCTCCAGGGCCGGCACCTCCGTGGGCGCGTCCGAGGCATCCCCCGGCGCGGGCGCACCGCTCTCCGTGCCCTCCACCACCGACGGCTTCGGCCTGGCCGAGGGCGAGTCCCCACCACCGGCCACGGCGATCAGCACACCGAGCACCAGCAACACGGCCACCCCGCCGAGCACCGACAACGTGACGATCAACCCGGTACGGGACTTCTTGACCGGCTGCGGATGGCCATACATCCCGGGCCCCGGCGCCTGCGGCCACTGCGCATGGGGCGACGGCGCCTGCTGGGGCGGCTGAGGCATCTGCCCGAAACCGGGCTGAGACGTCCGGCCGAAACCGGGCTGAGACGTCCGGCCGGAACCGGGCTGAGACTCCTGCCCGGGCTGAGGCTCCTGCTCGGGCTGAGGCTCCTGCTCGGGCCGGGGCGGCGGATAGCCGTACGACATGTGCATCCCCCCTGGGACATAACTGACGTGACCAGGACACATTACGACGCCCCCGGACTCGCCCCTCCCAGGGCGGCCCAGGGAACCGGGCCATGAACAACCCAACCGCCGAACACCGCCCGCCCGCTCCGCTGATGCGCCCCCGACACCCCGAACCTAAACTGGCGAAGGCATGAAACCCCCAGGTGAGGGAGGCATCCCATGGCCAAGCGAGGCAACAAGCGCCGCGCCCGCAAGAAGAAGAACGCCAACCACGGCAAGCGCCCCAACGCCTGAACCGAACTCCGCGGTGCCCTGGGAAGCGCCAATGTCTCCCAGGGCACCGACCAACCGAGCCGCCACCGGCCCCCTCGGGCACTACAGACCGCGCAGCGCCTCGTAGAAATCGGCGTAGGCACTCCAGCATTCGACGCTGCCGTCGTCGTCCAGACTCCCCATGTACCAGTTGTCGTCATCGACGGGCTTCACCAGACACAGCCCATGGAATCCCAGGACGAGTTCAGGCCGCAGCCGTTCGTCCTCCGCCGGCCACCCCAGCAACGTCACACAGCGATCGCTGTCGAGCACCGTCGCCTCCCGGTCACCGGAGACTCTTCGGATCTCCTCCAGAGTCCACCCTGCTGGTAGCCGCTCATTCGTCACCCATAGATGATGACAGCCGACGCAGCAGCCGCCGCGTTTGCGGGCCGCGCCCAAACCTCAGTCGCCCGCCACACCCCGACGCAGAACAATTCCAGCGCAGGCAGCGCGCGCACCCCGAAGGAACAGAGTGGCCGGACGGCAACCGCCTCTTCCGCATCGGCCGCCTCCGCCGCAGCCACTCCGTACCGGACAGCGACTGGGGCGCCATCTGGTCGATCGCGCGCACGTTGTCGAACCTGCACGGCGCCGAGGGCGTCCGCCCGGTCGTCCGGTCCGAAGACTGACCCCCGCAGTGGGCAGTCAGGAGCCGTTCTCGTTCACCCTGTCCGTCAACGCGAACAGGGGTGCCCCCGTGCCTTCTGAACCACATGCCCGCCCGCCTCGGACTGGAACGGTGGTCACATGGGGAAGCTCCGGTCATTATCCGCGGCATCGTACGGGGAGGGGCAGCCATATGAGCTCAGACACGGTCACCGCTGTCGCAGCGACAGTTATAGCGCTCGGCTCTCTATGGGTCAGCTATACGCAGGCCAGAGACAGTAGGCGACATAGCCGCCAGTCGGTGAGGCCCGTGCTCCAGATGCGCCGCATCAAGAAGTACGAAGGCACTGAAGCAGGGCTCAGCGTGGTCAATGCCGGTCTCGGGCCGGCCATCGTGACGAGGTCGGTGGTGCGGTTGGACGGGGAGGCCATCGGACAGTGGGACTACCACACGCAGCAACGCGTAGTGAGCTCGTTCCCCACAGAGTCCAAGGCTCACTCCTTACGCCCGGGCGCCGTGGTACTGGCCGGGCAGTCCACCTTCTTGTTGTCACTGGCCGAGTTCAGCGAAGACGAGCACGATTGGTTCTGGGATCTCATTACCCGACGCCTTGTGATCGAGATCGGCTACGAATCCCTTTACGGCGGCGAGAACTTCACTGTGACACCACCTGTGTTCTGAAAGAAGCGGCTGCCACCGGGCCGCCAGCCGCGCTCTCCAGCGCGACGGCCTCAGACGCGCAAGCTCGTCCACAGCAATACCTGGGTACCTGGACCGAGTGGTGGTACGCCGAAGGCCCCCAACCATGACCGGTTGGGGCCTTCACACCAGTGGGCGCGGACGGTTTCGAACCGTCGGCATCTGCTTCGGCAGTGCGGTCGTCGCCGACGCGGCCCTGAGATCCCGCCACCCTGACGACCGGACAAAAGCACCCATGCACCACCACCCAACGCCGTTGACGTCAACGGTGGATGTCGAAGTCCCTCATGTCTCACCGCAGGATGCTGCCGCGTCGGCCGCGTTGCGGGCACGTTCAGCCGTCGGTTTCTTGATCCTTTTGACTTCGTGGAAGGGTCAGCGAGATCGACCATATGACCGCGAGCAGACCGAAGCCGAAAGGCAGGCCGTCCCATGGCTGCGGCAGCGCGTGCTGGAGCGCGGTCGTCCCCACGCAGATGGACAGGAGCGCCAGGACGAGCAACGGACGCCGCACAACGTGCCTGACCATCGCCATGAACGATGCCCCGAACCGCTTCAATCTCCCGGCCTTCATGTCTGGGACAGTAGCGACGCACCATCGCCAAGTACACCAACCCACGACGCACCCCAACTCCCACGACGCTCGTCAGGCCCCGGCCGGCACCCGCGAACAGCGCCCGTCCACCCCGGAGTCTGAACTGCCCTGCCGGAGGCATGTCCTTCACCCGCTGATTGGTTCTCGGGACTGCATCAAGAGTGCTGGTACCGAAGCCCGTCGGACCAGGTTTCGAACCGCCGACATCTGCTTTGTAAGCTTGGCGCCGATCACACAGCGGTCTTAGCTGGTCAACGGGCGTACAACGGCGCTGCGTTCCCCACGCTTGTCTGCACGGCCGCGGACCCCAATTGACCTTGACCGACTGCTCGATCTGGCACGGCCTGCGCCTACACCCACCCTGTAAGCCGCCTACTCTCCCTGCCCATAGAGCCCAGGATTTCGATGCCGCTGCAAGGCCGCCCCGAGCCGTCAGTACGCATCCACATTGATGCCAGCCCCCAGCCAACCGACCAAGTCACTTCCTCCTACGAAGTTCCCGGATCTTCGCGTCGCCTTCACGTGAAGATGCTCACGTGGTCCCTTGTGCCGGCGAACTCCGTCCATGGGCGGTATGCGGCATGGCCTGCAATGCTCGGTCGGCCGCACGCGCCGCGCTGTGTGCGGCGGGTGTCTCGACGAAGTCGCGGCGGGGAAGGGGCGGGCGTCGTCGGAGTGACGACGGGCGTCATCCGGATGTCCGCCCGCAGGTCCCCGCAGCGCGCCGCGGGGACCTCAATGCATCGACGGGTCGGCCGCGTATTGCGCGGCCTGTTGGCGAAGACCGCTAACAGAACCGGTCGAAGGCCCGGTCGTAGCCGTCGCTGTATCCGTTGGCGTAACCCTGCGACCATCGCTCGTCCGATGACTGGCTGCGGAAGCCGTAACCGGAAATGAGGTTGCAGTCGTCCCGTGCGTCCGCGTATCCATTCCGGAAGCCTTGGCGGTAGCCGTCTCGGTAGGAATCGGTGACAAAGTCGTGCGCGGCTACCGCCTGCGCGGGTTTGGGGGCGGCCGACGCCTGTGAGGTGAGCGCCGGTGCGACTGCCAGGCTGCCGACGATCAGAGCTGAGCCGAGAACCGCGAACGCCTTGTTGGTACGCATGGATTTCTCCTTGTATCTGCGAGGACAGGCGTGCCTTTTCAGGGTCCTATGGACGTGGCCTCCCCGCGACATCACTCCGGGTGGTCTGGGTGATGCGGTCGGTGCGAGCGGTCTGGATTGATCGGAGAGGTGTGGCGACCGTTCACAATGTCGTCACGATCTGTCCGCTTCCGGGGTCACACATTCCGGTCAGGTCGTACGGTGTCCCCTCACACCTGCACATCCCATGGGGGGATTCCATGTCGTACCCGCCGCAGCCCGGCCAGCAGCCCCAGCAGTGGCAGCAGCCGGGGCAGTACCCGCCGCAACCGGGCCCGGGTTGGGGTGCGCCGATGCCCCCGAAGAAGTCGAAGACCGGGCTCATCGTCACCTTGTCCGTCATCGGCGGCCTGGTACTCCTCGGCGGGTGCGGCGCCGTGGTGGTCGGGCTGGCGAGCGTCGGCACGACGACTGAGAACAGCGCGACGGGGCACTCGCCTGCTGCGAAGGAGCCCGGGAAGGGCGTCCCGGCGGAGGCGGAGAAGCCGGCCGAGAAGAAGAAGCCGGCCGAGAAGCCTGAGGACAAGGGCCCGGAGGGTGACGTCAAGATCACCGGGTGCGAGGTGAACTCCTCGACCACGTGGCCGGCAGCGGACGTGGAGATCGTCAACCACTCTGACGAGAAGGCGAACTACATCGTGTCCGTGGAATTCGTGAACGCCAAGGGCGACCGCCTTGGTGAAGGCATGGCCGCGACGAACAACCTGGCACCGGGGCAGAAGTCGGTGACGAAGGCGCAGGGCCTGGACGCGACGTCGGGCAAGGTGACATGCAAGGTGACGGACGTGTCGCGGTACCCGTCGCTGTAGCCGTCGTCTGAGCGTGCCGACGCCCCGTCACCTTGGTGGTGGCGGGGCGTCTGTGCTGCGTCGTCAGTGTGCGTTGCTCGGGCATACGCCCCATGCGTAGGCCTCGACAAGGTCGCGCAGCGCGAGGGCCGCGGTCTGTGCCGTGAAGTCCGTCGTGGCTTCGGCTTGCCCGGCTGTGGCCTTTGCGGCATGCCCATGGGCGCGGAGCACGGCCCACCGGGTGGCGACGCCCACACGCGGCTGATCGTGGTCTCGCCCTTCTCCAACTCGGGCACGACGGCTTGCACGTGCCGTTTGTTGCCTGCCGCGACGTGTTCGGGGGTGGCAATCCAGGCGGCCTGTTCGGTGATTCCGGCAGCCAGGGCGTCAAGTTCGCCGTGGAGCAGGGTTCCGCGGCGGGCGCGGTCGACGAGGTGCAGCAGCTGCTGTCACGGCTGATATCGAATCAGCCAGCTCCGAGCCAGGCGCCCCTGTCCCCGACGGCCTGTCTTTGCGGGTGGCCGAGGAGCTGGCCACTGGTCCCCTGCTCGGCACGATGGTGATCCGGCTCCCTGGTGGCGGGCAGGCCCAACCGCAGTTGCAAACGATCAAGGTGCGCGTCGACACCGACGAGCCTCCAGAGTCAGCCGCGTAGCCCGAACGCACGGAAGCGGGCCGCCCCTGATTGGGGCGGGCCGCTTCGCTGCGCCGGAAATCTGCTATCTGAACTGCGATTTCTCGGGTATCCCGTAGGAGAGGTTCAGGGGACGGCACCCCGTACTAGGTGTGCAGGCATCACATACTCAACGTGGGGTCAGAACGTGGACATGAAGAAACCCCAGGCCAAAGTGATCCCGACCTGGGGTTCTTCTCTGTGCTGGTGGGCGCGGACGGTTTCGAACCGCCGACATCTGCTTTGTAAGAGCAGCGCTCTACCCCTGAGCTACGCACCCGTGGATGAGGCAACAGCGTACATGGACTACGGCCTGTGGTCACAAACGGTTCCCGGCGGCGAGGGGACGGCGGGCCCGTGCGGGGGATATCCCCACCCGCGTACGGTGGCCGTCCGGATTCTGGCAGGTGCGGGGCGGTACGTACGGTGAAGCTCGCACCGTCGGGTGCACGAGCCGTTCGACCTGGGGGAAAGATCATCGTGGCCATTCGCACCCGTGCTCTCGTCGCGTCCGGAGGCGCCGTACTCATGGCGCTCGTGCTCAGCGGTTGTGGCAGTACGGACGTGAGCGACGCGCCTGCCGAGCACAAGTCGTTCGCGTTGAGCGGGAAGACTCTGACCATCCGTTCCGGGCAGTCGTCGGTGGAGCTCGTGCCGGCCGATGTGCAGAAGGTCGAGGTGACCCGCCGGGTCGACGGTTGGGTGATGTTCGGGGACGGGCCCGAACCCCGGTGGGAGATGCGGGACGACACCCTCACGCTCGCGGTGAAGTGCGATGCGCTGATCAGTGACTGTGCCGCGGAGCATCGGGTGAAGGTGCCGCGCGGCGTGGCGGTGGTCGTGGAGGGGGACAACGGGAAGATCGTCGCCTCCGGGTTCCGTACGCCGCTCACGCTCACCGCCGACAACGGCAAGGTGACCGTCCGGGACTCCACCGGGCCGCTCAAGCTGGCCAGCGACAACGGTGCCATCGCCGCCGAGGGGATCTCGGCCCGGTCCGTGTCGGCGCGGTCCGACAACGGCAGCATCCGGCTGGGGTTCACCGCCGTGCCGGATCTCGTGGACGCCGAGAGCGACAACGGGGCGATCACCATCGGTCTTCCGGACGGCTCCGTGAAGTACGCGGTCGACGCCGCCGCCGACAACGGGCGTACCTCGGTGGACGTGCCGCGCGGCGACAGCAGCGGTCATGTGGTGAAGGCCCGGAGCGACAACGGTGAAGTCACCGTCCGAAGCGTGAACTAACCGGCCCGTGTGTTCGTCCTTACCTGGTGGGAGAATGTACCGGGCAGGGCGAAACGGCACGGGAGAGGGATGTGACGGCGACACACGCACAGCCGCGGACGAGAGCGGGTGGTGGTTCCGCCGTCAGGGACGTCTTCGTGCTGATGCTGTTGCCGGTGCCGCTGCTCGCGGCCGTGTTGCCGGCCGCCTTCGCGGGTGGTGGTACGAGGCGCTGGTTCGGCGGACGCGGGGAGAGTCAGCGCGCCGAGGCGCAGGCCGCGAAGGACGCCGCCGCGTCGGCCTTCTACGAGCTGGACACGGCTCAGCGCGATCTGCGGATCTCGATCGAGACGATCACCGCGGTGGACAGCTCGCCCGCCGCGCGCAAGGCCGCGGACGACTTCGCCGCTCTCGGCCGGCGGATCGACGAAGTCAGCCATACCTACATCACGGCGGTCGACGCGCACGACCTGGACCGGGACGATCTGGAGCACTCGGTCGCCTCCCGCGCGCGGGCCGAGCTGACCACGGCCAAGGACGAGCTGGTCCGGGTCAAGGCCGAGCTGGACCGGTTCGCGCAGGGGCTCGGTCCGCTGCTGGGCAGTGCGGAGACTCAGCTCGCACGGCTCGCACCGGCCGTGGAACGGGCCCGGCAGGCCTTGCTGGGTGCGAGCAACGCGCTCGACGCGGTACGCGCGTCCGGGCTGCGGGCGGATGATCTCGCGGCCCGGCTGGCGGCTCTCGCCCCCGAGCTGACCAAGCTCAACCAGGGCGCCGGGCGGCACGGCGTCGCGGAAACCCTGCAGCGCGCCGACCAGGTGCTGCGCGACGCGGAGGCGGTGCGGGCCGAAGCGGACAAGCTGCCCGAGCGGGCCGCCGAGATCGACCACCGGCTGGTGTCGCTGCGTACGCGCGCCCAGGCGCTGACCACCCGGGCGGGCTCGGTGGAGCCGGTGCTGAGCGAGCTGCGGCGGCGGTTCTCCGCGGCGTGCTGGCAGGACCTCCAGCCCGTGCCCGAGCAGGCGGCCGTCAATGTGCGGCAGGCCGAGGAGAAGCTGAAGGAAGCCGTCCAGGCGCGGGATGAGCAGCGGTGGGCCGATGCGACGTCCCGGCTGAGCACGGTCCGCGCCCTGCTGAACGCCACGGACGAGGCGGTGTCCGCGGCCGGTGACCGGTTGCACCGGCTGGACGCGGTGGCGAAGGACCCGCAGCAGGAGATCCAGCGGACCCGGTTCGCGGTCCGTGACGCCCAGCGCCTGGCCATGGACGGCCGCAGCACGCCCGATCCGCGCCATGCCCGTCCGCTGGACGATGCCGTGGCCCGGCTCGATCGCGCCGTCGTCGCGCTCGACGGGCGCCACCCCGACTACTGGCACTTCCTGACCGAGACCGAGGCGGTACGGCGGACGGCCGCGCGGGTGGTCTCCGAGATCCGCGAGGAGCGCGGGGCAGGCGCCTGAGCGGTGACGGTTGCGCGCAGCATGGCTACGCGGGGCAGGCTCCTGAGCGGTGACGGAGGAGCCGTGGCGGAGGAGCGGTGGCGGAGGAGCGGTGGCGGAGGAGCGGTGAAACACGAGCCGTAGCGGAGGACCGCTCCGGGGGAGCCGTGCGGAGAGGCCGCGCCGGAGGAACCGTGCCGGACGAGTCGTGCCGGCTGTGTGCCAGCACGTCATGGGGCTCTGGTGTGCGGTGGCTGGGCCTTGGGCGGATCCTGGTAGTACGCCCGAAGGAGACGACCGCCATGGCCACCCATGTGCTGCATTCCACGGGGCGCCGGGCCCCACGCCGCCGCAAGGCCACCCGGCTCGACAAGCATCTGCCGGTCGATCACCGGCTCAGCCAGGTCTACCGGGTCGGGGCGGGGCTGATGGGGCTGGTGCTGCTCGCCTTCGGTGTCCTGGGGCTGATCGACAAGATCGGGTTCTTCAACACCGGCGGAGCCACCGTCGCGGGCCTCAACACCAACGGTGCCCTGAGCGTCCTGTCCATCTGCGTCGGCCTGCTCCTGTTCATCGGGATGGTGATCGGCGGCAACTTCGCCTCGACACTCAACATGATTCTGGGCATCGCCTTCATCCTCAGCGGCTTCGTCAATCTCGCGCTGCTGGAGACCGACTACAACTTCCTCGCCTTCCGCATCCAGAACGTGCTGTTCAGCTTCGTGGTCGGCCTGATGCTGATGGTCTTCGGGATGTACGGACGGGTCAGCGGCGGTCTTCCGCACGACAACCCGTACTGGCGGGCGCGCCATCCCGAGGAGGCGGAGCGGGAATTGCTGCTGAGCCGGAGGGCTGCCACGCCGCCGATGCCGGCCGTCCGGCGTGACCTCTGAGGGCGGGGTCGCGGTTAGCCTGGGGCCATGCCTCGTTACGAATTCCGCTGCCGCTCCTGCGGAGACACGTTCGAAATCAGCCGTCCGATGGCTCAGTCGTCCGACCCGGCCTCCTGCCCCGCCGGACACGCCGACACCGTGAAGCTGCTCTCCACCGTGGCCGTCGGCGGGTCGTCCGCCAGGTCCGCCCCCGCCGCCCCGTCGGCCGGTGGCGGTGGCGGTGGTGGGGGCGGCTGCTGCGGTGGTGGCTGCTGCGGCTGAGAACGCTGCTGCGGCTGAGAACAGGGCGCCGGCCCCGCCGGAGAGCGCGGTGCCACGGCCCCGGGCCGAGAGCGGGGCCCCGGACCCGGTCGGAGAGTGAGAGGCCCCAACCCCGGTCGGAGAGCAGGGGTGTCCCCGGCCCCGGCCGGGAGCGGGGTGCCCCGGGACCGGCTCTAACGCCTGCGGGAGAGGGTCAGGCCGTCGGACACGGTGAGCAGCACGCTGTCCATCCGCGAGTCGGCGGCCACATGCTCGTTGAACTCCTTGATCGCCGCCGCTCCGCCGGTCGCATGCGGGTCGGTCACCCTGCCGTGGAAGAGCACGTTGTCCGTGACGATCAGGCCGCCCTGCCGCATCCGGGGCACCAGCTCCTCCCAGTACGGGATGTAGTTGCCCTTGTCCGCGTCGAGGTAGGCGAGATCGATGTGCGGCTCGGCCGGCATCGCGCGCAGGGTGTCCAGCGCGGGGGCGATGCGGAGCTCGATCCGGTCCGCGACGCCCGCCTTCTCCCAGGCCTCCCTGCCGTAGGCGGTCCACTCCTCCGAGACGTCGCAGGCGATCAGCCGCCCGTCGGCGGGCAGTGCCTGTGCCATCGACAGGGCGGAGAATCCGGTGAACGTGCCGACCTCCACGATGTGCCGGGCCCCGGTCAGCCGGACGAGGAAGGCGAGCAGCGGCCCCTGCTCCTCGGCAGACTGCATGCCGGCCTGCTCGGGCAGGCGGGCGTACGTGGTCTCGACGAGCTCGCGCTGCACCGGGTCGAGCGGTGGGTTGTGCGCCAGCATGTACGCGTACAGCTCGTCGGTGATCTTGGTTTCGTTGCCCTTGGTCATCCTGTGCGCTCCTCGTCCGTCGATCGGCGGTGACCTCTCCGTCCCCGTCCGGTGTCAGGACGATCTTGCCTCGCCGGCGGCCCGGAGGAAGTGCCGGAGGATCTCCTCGCCCGCCGCCACGCCGCGTTCGGCCGTCACTTCGGCGTGCGGGGCGCTCCAGCCGGTGTCGGCCAGTTCGCCGTGGGCCGGGCGCCAGGCGCGGTCGGCGGCGAGGAGCAGATCGGCGTCCAGGAGGCTGTCTCCGGCGGCGAGGGTGAGCGTGGCGCCGGCGCGCCGGGCCGCCTCGTTCATGGCGGCGCTCTTGGTGAGCGGGCCCGGGACGGCGTAGATCTTGCGGCCCTGGAGGGAGACCGTCCAGCCCCGTGTCAGGGCCCACTCCCCCAGTTCCTCGACCCAGTCCCCCGGGAGCAGCGGGCGTTCCACCACGAGGTAGGCGAAGAGGTCCTCGGCGACCCGTTCCTTGAGCAGCCAGGCGGGGTCGGCGGCGGCCAGGAGGTGGGCGCGGACCTCGGCGAGGGAGGCGCATTCGTCGGCGAG
Organism: Streptomyces sp. CLV115; assembly: GCF_038448545.1. Taxonomy (NCBI): domain Bacteria; kingdom Bacillati; phylum Actinomycetota; class Actinomycetes; order Kitasatosporales; family Streptomycetaceae; genus Streptomyces; species Streptomyces sp. CLV115. The sequence continues at coordinate 56,403 of NZ_JBCEWQ010000030.1, read as the reverse complement.
CCTGCGGGCCACCTGCCGCTGCCAGTCACGGTCGGACTCGCCGTCCACGAGCAGGTGTCCGCCATTGGCGCAGATCGCGAACCGCGGTGCGGGCCCCGGCAGGTGGATGCGTCCGTACTGCTCGCGGGTACGGGTGGTCGTCGGGACGAAGACCGTGGTGCGGGCCAGTTCGTCCAGGAGCGCCGCAGCCGGCTCCGTCAGGTACGAGAGCGGCTTGTGGTCGTAGACCTCCACGCAGAGCAGCCGGGGCGCCTCGGCGTCCGGCATGGCCAGCTGGAGTGCGGCCGAGGAGTAGATCAGGGTGCGGTCGAGGTCGCTCGCGACGAGCGTCACGGGGGCGGTTGCCGTATCGGCCGAGGGTGCCCGGGTGGTCACTTGGACTCCACCGCCCTGCCGTCCGCGCCCGTCGCGCCCCGGGTGTACTTCGGGTGGATCAGACCCACGCAGGTGTACGGAAGTCCGTCGACCTCCTCCACCGGTACGCCCCGCTGCTCGGCCAGCAGACGGATGTGTTCGAGGTCCGCGCCCGCCCCACGCTTGGCGAGGATCTTCCACGGGACGCGCCGCAGCAGTACGCGGGTCGTCTCGCCGACACCCGGCTTGACCAGGTTCACGTCGTGGATGCCGTACTCCTCGCTGATGCGTTCCACCGCGGCCCAGCCCTCCCAGGTGGGCGCGCGGTCGGCCGCGAGCAGTTCCTTGACCTCAGCGTCCACGGCGTCGGCGACCTCGTCGAAGTGCGCGGCGACGGTGTCGAGGAAGTGGCCGGACACATCGGTGTCCGCGAGCTCCCGGTAGAACTTCGCACCGTGGAAGTCCTCGGGCCCCACCAGGTCGGCGCGCAGGACGGTCCGCGAGATCAGCCCGGAGACCGTGGAGTTGAGGCAGGCGGACGGGATGAGGAAGTCCTCGCGGGTGCCGTAGGTGCGGACGCAGCCGCCCGGGTCGGCCAGCACCGCGATCTCCGGGTCGAACCCGTCGAACTCGGCGAGCGCCGCGGAGAGTTCGCGGGTGATCGCACCCTTGCCGGTCCAGCCGTCGACGAAGACGACGTCCGCCGGGTCGTGGTGGGCGGCCAGCCAGCGCAGCGCGTTGGCGTCGATGCCCCGGCCACGCACGATGGAGACGGCGTAGTGCGGCAGGTCGATTCCGTGCCGTTGCCGGGCCCAGCGGCGCATCAGCACGCCGACGGGCGTGCCGGCCCTGGCGAGCGAGACCAGGACCGGGCGCGGGGTGCGCTCGGCGAGGACGGTCTCGGTGACGGTGCCCACGGCGCGGGCGACGCGGGCGGCCGACAGCTCCAGCGCCGCCTTGAACAGCTCCTGGTACTGGGCGGACGGCTGGTACTCGACGGGCAGCGACTCGGCGTAGTGCGCGCCACCGCTCTGTATCGCCTCCTCGCGCTCCTCGGTGGGCGCCTCCAGCTCGGTGTCCGAGAGGTCCTGGAGCAGCCAGCCGACCTCGTCCGGCGCGTAGGAGGAGAAGTCGGGGCCGCGGAGGGGCTCGGGCAGCATGGGGGGTTCCTGCCGTTCGAAGGCGGAGGCGCGCGGGTCGGGGGCCGACCGGGCGTACGGGGGTGTGTACGAGGGGACGACCGCGAGCAGGACGTGGTCGGTGTGTGCGGCGAGCTGCGCCAACAGGCCTTCGGGGGCGCGGAGTTCGGGAGTGTCGGCGGCGGAGTCGACGGTGAGCACCACGGCGTCGAAGCCGGCGCCCGCGACGTTGTACGCGTACCGGTCACCGGGCCCGTCGGCCGGGTCGTCGTGGGCCGGGAAGACCAGCCGGGTCCGTATCGCGTAGCCCGGGTCGTCCACGGCGAGGACGGGGGAACGGGTGGTGGTGGAGTAGCGCACCTCGGCGTCGGTGTGGTCCTCCAGGGCCGTGCCCAGGCGCAGCGGGGCGTACATCAGCTCCTCGAAGCCGAGGACCAGTACGCGACGGGCGTCGCCCAGGGCTCCGGCTATCCGGGCGGCCATGGCGGGGAGCGCGGGTTCCAGGGCGGCCCGGTGTGCGGGGGTGAAACCGTGCCGTCCGCCGTCGGGCACACCGGCGGGCCAGCGGAGATCCACCCGGGTGCAGGGGCGGGGAGCGGGGGCCGCCCCGCCGGTGGCTGCCGGTTCGCTCTCGGATGCCGCCCCGCCCGTGGCCGCTGCCTCGCTCTCGGATGCCGCCCCACTCGCGGGCGCTTCCGCGGCCTCCGACTCGTGTGCGGCGACCAGCGCCTGGCCCTTCTCCAGGACACCTTCCGGGAGGGTGACCGTGCCCGAGCCGCGCGACACCAGGTCGACGCGGGCGCCGATCTCCGCGGCGAACTCGGTCAGCCGCCCCCGGTCGGCCGGTGACCTCATGTCCACCAGGGCGACGATGACGTAACGGCTCCGCGGGTACCGCTCATGCAGTGCGCGGATGGTGTTGAGCACGGTGTTGCCCGTGGAGAACTCGTCGTCCACCAGCACCAGCGGCGCGTCGGAGACGGCGCCCGGCAAGGGTGCCGGGCCGAGGTCGCCCGCCAGCAGGTCGGGGTCCTCCGGGAGCAGCAGGTGTGAGGTGGCGTGCGAGTGCGACTCCTCGAAGCCGCCCGCCCGTGCCACGCCCTCGACGGGGCGGCGGGTCGAGTGGAGGTACGGTGCCACGCCCAGCCCGTCGGCGACCGCGTGGCCGAGGCCGGTGGCCGTCTCCGCGTAACCGAGCACGACGGCCCGGCGCGCCTCGGCGTCACCGAGGAGTCCGCGCACCCTGTGGCCGAGCTCGAATCCGGTGCCGTACACCACGGAGGGCTTCTGCGGCACGTGCTTGCCGAGCACGTTCGACACGAGGAGGTGGGCCCGCTTGGGGTTGCGGCGCAGGGCGAGTCCCAGCAGGTCCTTCAGCTCCCTGTCGCCGTCCGGCTTCCCGTCACCGACGAGCTCGACGCCCAGTCGCTCCGCCACCCAGCTGCCCGACCACACCACGTCCGCCGTCTCCTTCTCTGCCGTTGCCGTTCGCCCGGCTTCCGCGTTCGTCCCTGCCGATGCCGTGCGCCCGGCTTCCGCGTTCATCCCTGCCGATGCCGTGCGCCCGGCTTCCGCGTTCATCCCTGCCGATGCCGTGCGCCCGGCTTCCGCGTTCATCCCTGTCGTCGCCGTGCGCCCGGCTCCGCTGTTCGTCCCGAGCCCACCCGGCGGGACGCGCTCGTGCGCCGCCCCGCCCGGCGCTCACTCGGCGAGGCCCGCGGCCAGCAGCTCCACGAAGCCCACGTCCTGCCTCGCCACGCCGAAGACCTCGGCCCGCAGCAGGGTCCGCTCGGCCCAGGCGCGGTGCGGCTTCACCTCGTTCATCTTGTTCGTGTACGCGGAGCGCATGACGCCACCGCCGCCGCGCTCCGGCCGCAGGATGTCCTGGGCGTCGCTGTACTCCTCGTGGCTGACCACGGACAGCGCGTGTACGGGTGCTACGTGCGACGGGTGGATGCAGGTCTTGCCGAGCAGGCCGTTGGCACGGTCGAGCTCGATCTCGCGCAGCAGGCCGTCCAGGTCGTGCTCGATCAGTGCCGTGCGCAGCTCCTCGGCCCGGCCTTCCAGGAACGGGCTGCGGCGCAGCTGGGGCTTGAACATGCGCTCCTGGAGCCGGAAGTACTCCCACACCGGCCCGGTGATCGTGAATCCGGTGCCGTCCGCACGGCCCAGCACATTGACCACGTCGGCGATGACGGCGCCGACGATCTGTACGTCGTACGCCGTCATGTCGGGCGCCCTGCGCAGTCCGTACGCCGAGCAGAAGTCGGTGACGCCGAGGCGCAGCGCGAGCACCCGGTCGCGGTACTTGTCGACGGTGCGGGCTATTCCCTGGAGCGTTTCGCCCCGGGTCTCCAGATGCAGCAGCTCCGGCGATTCGAGAACGGGCATCGCGAACAGACGCCGCCCGCATGCCTTCTCCGCGTCGGCGAGCGCCTCCATGAAGGGCACGCCACGTTCTTCGGTGAACTTCGGAAGTACAAAACCAGACAACATCCGGACGGTGTCACCGAGGCGGCGCACCAGATCGGCTATCTGGTGCGGCTCCCGGACCCGGATGAAGAGCAGGGGCACCTCGGCGCCACGCGCGTCGAGCTCGGCGAACTGGCCGACCAGGTTCTCCTCGGCACCGGCGACCTCGGAGTCGTCGATCGAATCCTCCAGGCACAGCACCATCGAGACAACGCCGCGCCCGGCCTGCTTGATGACGTCGTCAGCAAGTCTGGGCCGGGTGGCGGGGCTGTACAGGGTCGCCCCCAGGGCGGCCGACAGCACGCGGGCCGATGAATCCTGCCCGAAATCGCACGGCTCCTGGAAGAACAGACGCTTCCTCGCAGCGGGCGCAATATGCCCGAAATGACGCATGTAACTCCCCCGAACTGCCTGACCGGCCGGACAACGCATGGCCGGTAATAGTACGTACGGACGGGTGTCAAGAGTTCCCCACGTGCATGAATTCCGGGTAACTCGTCCATTTCCCGACGGGTGAGAGCGCCCCGGACCGTGTTCTTCCGGCCTGTCCGGGACACATCCGGCGTGCCCCCCGCGTTGTCCGCACGGCCGGCCAGCAGGCAGGATGACGGGCATGACGCACGCGATGGTGAAAGGCTCGAACGTCCCTCTGGACGCCATGGCCGTACGGGCCGTTCTGCGCTGGACCCCGGGCGCCGGAATTCCGGATGTGGATGCCTCGGCCCTGCTGCTCGGAGCCGGTGGCCGCGTGCGCTCGGACGAGGACTTCGTCTTCTACAACCAGCCCCGCCACCCCTCCGGCCTGGTACGACGGCTGCCGAAGCGCAGCGTCGCCGAGAAGCTCACGGACACCATCGAGGCCGACCTGGGCAGGCTGGACGCCTCGGTCGAGCAGGTGGTGGTCGCCGCATCCTCCGACGGCGCCGCATTCGCACAGGTGCGCGATCTGCGCATCCTGCTGTACGACTCGGCGTCGGCCGGCGGGGAGCCGCTCGCGGTCTTCGACGTGCAGCCGGAGACCGGCGAGGAGACGGCGATCATCTGCGGCGAGCTCTACCGGCGCGGCGATGGCTGGAAATTCCGGGCCGTGGGGCAGGGGTATCCGACCGGGCTGGTCGGCCTGGCGACCGCCTTCGGCATCTCGGTCGACGAGACCGCGGCGGCGGAGCCCGAACCGGCTCCGTCACCCGCGGCGGCTGCCGCGCCCGTGCCGGCGCCCGGGTTCCCGCCCGCGCCCCCGTTCCCCCCGGCGGCGCCCGGCCCCGACTCTCAGGTCACGGTCCAGCATCAGCAGCCCGCGTACGGCTATCCGCAGCCCGCGGCCCAGCCTGCTCCCCAGCCCGCGTACGGGTACCCGCAGCCCGCCGCCGCACAGCCGGCCCATGCCTATCCGCAGCCCGCCGCCGCCGCGGCACCCGCCCCGGACCCGAATTTCGTGCTGCCGCCGCAGGGGCCGCAGTTCGTGCGGTCCTGAGACGGACGCGGGGGCGGCACCCGCACAATCCCGGGCGTCCCGTCCCGCACCGGCCCGGGACGCCCAGAACCGACCCACACCGGCCCGGGCCTCCCGGGCCGCCCAGATCCGGGCCGCGCAGATCCGGGCCGCGCAGATCCGGGCGGCCGCTCAGGTCCGGGACTTGTAGCCGCGCCCCCACTGCATGCCGTAGCCGTACAGCCGGTCCAGCTCCGACTGGAACCCGTAGACGAACTTCACCTCGCGCCGCACGATCAGATCGTCCTTGGTGTTGTCCACCGTGAATACCGCGCAGGAGCGGGCCTCCGGGGCGTGCTCGTCGAGTTCGATCTCGATCCGCGGGCCGTTGCCCGGGTAGAGCGTCACCTTGGCGTGGGTACGGTCGAAGGCAGGCGTCTGGTCGTAGATGTAGACGAAGAACAGCAGTCGTTTGATCTGATCGCGCTGGTCGAGATTGACGTAGACCGTCTCACCCGACGGCGCCCCGAAGCGGTCGTCCCCGCTGAGCCGGATGTACGGTGGCGCGTTCAGGTCGCCGAGGAGGTTGCCCAGCGGCTGGACGACGCCTCGGGTGCCGTCCTTCAGTTCGTACATGCAGCCCAGGTCCAGGTCCACGTTGACCATGCCCTGGGTGTGGGCCTGGACCGGTTCGGGCTGGAAGAGCTTCAGTGGTCGCAGCAGCCGGCCGCTCTGCCGCGACCGGCCCATGATGTCCGACGTACGCATCTGCCAGGAGAGATTGACCCGCAGATTGCCGGTCAGCGCACCCTGCTTGGTGAGCGAGACCGTGGCGTGCCGCCGGGTGAGCACGATGGAGTTGGTCGCCGCGCTGCCCGACTCGAACTGTGCCTCCCGCCGCGGCCACAGGCCGTCCCAGAACGCCATCCCCAACCCCCATGCATCTCAGTAGAAAAGTGCCCCGTCCCACGGCCGGCCCGCGCCTCGGCGGGGGCGCCCACATCACTGCGGGGCGGCCGCGGGGCCGGGTCCGGATGTCTCCGGAGAACCGTTGCCTCACGGACCGCCCCGCTGAGAGCGTTCCTCAATCCCTACCGGGTCACACCCCGGACGGGACTTCCGCCCTGGAACCCTCGTCGTTGCCGCCCTCGGCTTCCATCGCCTTGTTGCGCCGGACCGAGGACCAGAAGGACCAGGCGATCAGCACGACACCGGTCAGACCGGTGATGAGCTCGTTGATCTGGTACTGGATGGTGACCAGCAGAAGAACGGCCAGCGCGCCGATGGCGTAGTGGGCGCCGTGCTCCAGGTAGACGTAGTCGTCGAGCGTGCCCTGGCGGACCAGGTAGACCGTGAGCGAACGGACGTACATGGCGCCGATACCGAGGCCGAGAGCCATCAGCACGATCTCGTTGGTGACGGCGAAGGCACCGATGACACCGTCGAACGAGAAGGACGCGTCGAGCACTTCCAGGTAGAGGAACATGAAGAACGCGGCCTTGCCGGCGAGCACGACGGAGGAAACCTTCTTGCCACTGCGCTTGGCCTCTTCCTCGGCCTCGTGCTCGCGCTCTTCCTCCTCCTCCAGCTTGTTCTCGAAGAAGCCGGAGAGACCGCCGACGATGAGGTATGTGATCAGACCGGCGATACCGGCGAGCAGCACCGTCTCCGCCTTGTCCGCGTGACCGCCGCCGTGCTGGTGCGCGTTGGTCGCGACGGTCATCGAGGCGACCAGCAGCACGATCAGCGCGATGCAGACCGACAGCATGTCGACCTTGCCGAGCTTGGCGAGCGGACGCTCGATCCAGCGCAGCCACTGGATGTCACGGTCCTCGAAAATGAAGTCGAGGAAGATCATCAGCAGGAACATGCCACCGAACGCGGCGATCGCCGGGTGGGCGTCGGTGACGAGTTCCTGGTAGCGCTCGGGCTGGTTGAAGGAAAGGTCGACCGCCTCGATCGGACCCATCTTGGCGGTGATGGCCACGATCACGACGGGGAACACCAGCCGCATGCCGAAGACCGCGATGAGCACACCGACCGTCAGGAAGATCTTCTGCCAGAAGGCATTCATCTTCTTCAGGATTCCGGCGTTGACCACCGCATTGTCGAAGGACAGCGAGATCTCAAGGACGGAAAGAATCGCAACGACACCGAAGGCTTCCCACCCTCCGTAGATCCAAGCTGCGGCAAGGCCGAGCGCGGTAACCGCGAACGACCAGCCGAAGGTTTTCAGAAGCACTGGCTACCCCATCGTGTATGTAACGGGTCTCCCCCGAGATGTACGGGGCTCCCCCGCGCCGTGCGCGGCTTTACGAAACGTTGACCCCGAAGTCTAGAGCGATACCTCGCAGCCCGGACGCGTACCCCTGTCCCACTGCACGGAACTTCCACTCGCCGTTGTACCGGTAGAGCTCGCCGAAGATCATCGCCGTTTCCGTCGAGGCGTCCTCGCTGAGGTCGTAACGCGCGAGTTCCTGACCGTCCGCCTGGTTCACCACACGGATGAACGCATTGCTGACCTGGCCGAAGGTCTGACCCCGGTTGTCGGCGTCATGGATCGACACCGGAAAAACGATCTTGTCGCAATGCGCCGGCACCTGGGTGAGATTCACGATGACCGATTCGTCGTCGCCCTCGCCCTCACCCGTGAGGTTGTCACCGGTGTGCTCCACGGAGCCGTCGGGGCTCGTGAGGTTGTTGTAGAACACGAACCAGTCGTCGCCGAGCACCCGGCCCGACTGGCACAGCAGCGCGCTGGCGTCGAGGTCGAAGTCGGCGCCCGTGGTGGATCGTGCGTCCCAGCCGAGCCCGACCAGCACCTGGGTGAGGTTGGGTGCGGCCTTGGAGAGGGAGACATTGCCTCCCTTGGCGAGCGTGACGCCCATGGTGTGTGTCCTCCCCGAGTCGATGAACCGTCTGCCGGGCCCGTCGGGCCGTCCGGGCCCCCGAGCCGTATTGCCAGCGCGTCCGGCGCCGCACGAGGGTGCGGCGCCGGACGGGGTACTGCTTGGGCGTAACCCGGGCCGCCCCTCGGCGGCACGGCCCGGTCGCGCCTTCTCAGACGTTGACGCCGAAGTCCTGCGCGATGCCGCGCAGCCCCGAGGCGTACCCCTGACCGATGGCACGGAACTTCCACTCCGCCCCGTTGCGGTACAGCTCGCCGAAGACCATGGCGGTCTCCGTCGAGGCGTCCTCGCTGAGGTCGTAGCGGGCCAGCTCGCTGTTGTCGGCCTGGTTGACCACGCGGATGTACGCGTTGCGCACCTGGCCGAAGCTCTGCTGGCGGGTCTCGGCCTCGTAGATCGAGACCGGGAAGACGATCTTGTCGACGTCGGCCGGGACACCGGCCAGGTTCACCTTGATGACCTCGTCGTCGCCCTCGCCCTCACCGGTGAGGTTGTCACCGGTGTGCTCGACGGAACCGTCGGGGCTCTTGAGGTTGTTGAAGAAGACGAAGTTTCCGTCGCTGCCGACCTTGCCCTCGGCATTCGTCAGCAGGGCGCTGGCGTCGAGGTCGAAGTCACCACCGGTGGTGGTGCGAGCGTCCCAGCCGAGCCCGACGACGACCGCCGTCAGGTTGGGCGCGGCCTTGGTCAGCGAGACGTTGCCGCCCTTGCTGAGGCTGACTCCCACGAGTCCTCCCATTGGTTTCCTTGGGGGCCGGCAGACGCCGGCGCCTCCACGTTGCGTTGGCATCCGATCAACGACTGGATCCTAGTGACCGGTTCCCGGCGAAGCAGGCTTTTCACCGGGTCGCATGCGGATCCACCGGTGCCGGATCAGAGCGCGTCGAGCGCCTTGACGTACTCGTTGAGGTCGCGTGCGTCGGGCAGACCGTTGACGACGGTCCAGCGCACCACGCCCTCCTTGTCGATGATGAAGGTGCCGCGCACCGCGCAGCCCTTCTCCTCGTCGAAGACGCCGTAGGCCCGCGAGGTCTCGCCGTGCGGCCAGAAGTCCGAGACCAGCGGGTATTCGAGGCCCTCCTGCTCGGCGAAGACGCGCAGGGTGTGGATGGAGTCGTTGGACACGGCGAGCAGCTGCGTGTCGTCGTTCTCGAACTTCGGCAGCTCGTCGCGGAGCGCGCAGAGCTCACCCGTGCAGACGCCCGTGAAGGCGAACGGGTAGAACAGCAGGACGACGTTCTTCTCGCCGCGGAAGTCGGAGAGCTTCACGGTCCGGCCGTGGTTGTCCTTCAGCTCGAAATCCGGGGCCTTGGTGCCGACCTCGATCGCCATGAAAAGCGTCCCTTCGCTACGTTCACCGGGCTGGGCTGTCCGGGTGGCTCCCACCCTACGCAGAGCCCGCAGCGGGCCACGAAGCGCCCGCACGGGGCGACCGGGCCCCGGGCCGACGAGCCCGGGGGCCGCCGCACGGCCCCGGGCCGCACGAAGATCCCCGTTCGCACGAAGGCCCCCGGCGGCACGGTGCCGTCGGGGGCCTTCAAGGCGAATGCGTGGCGAGCGTGTTTCAGCGCTTGGCCTTGGCCGCCTTCGGCGTGACCAGGCGGCTGCCCGTCCAGTCCTTGCCGGCGTTGATGCTCTTGGTCTGGGAGAGACCGGCCGTCTGTGCGGCCTCGTTGATGTCGCTCGGTTCGACGTATCCGTCACGGCCGGTCTTCGGCGTCATCAGCCAGACCGCACCGCCGTCCTCGATCAGACCAATGGCATCCACCAGCGCGTCCGTAAGGTCGCCGTCCTCGTCGCGGAACCACAGCAGGACGACGTCTGCGACGTCGTCGTAGTCCTCATCGACGAGATCCTGGCCGATGGTGGCCTCAATGCCCTCACGGAGCTCCTGCTCGACGTCGTCGTCGTAGCCGATCTCCTGGACCACCTGTCCGGGCTCGAACCCCAGGCGTGCTGCCGGGTTGGTCCGCTCCTCCGCGTGGTCCGCGGTCGCGCTCACGGGTTGCCTCCTGATCATGTTTCGGAAAATGCTTGAGCCACGCGCGTGCGCGGGGCGTTGGCCGTAGTCCACACGGGAGCGGCGGATCGCGCAAGTACCCGGCGTGCGAGACCGCCTAAACGGTGACGTTCCCTGCCACGTCGCCGCACTGTCGGCAGATCCCCTCCGGGGCCCGGCGCTACCGTCCACACCCTTTACGTCCTTCCACAGCTTATGCCGTTTCGGTCCGCCATTCGGAGTCGAACATCCTTTGGGAACGCTTGGACGGGTTGGGCGTATGGTTGCGGTTTGGCCCGACCCATCCCCGCGCTCCGGCCGCGATGTCTCGCAACACGGCGGTTACCCCTCGGTAGAGATGACGTTTGCGCCCTCGCGGTACACGATGGTGATGGCGCACTTGCATACATCCCTGGGGCATGTTCTCCCTCAATCAGGCCCCGTAGAGCACCACCGAACAGCGAAGGAACAGCGTGGCTTCCGGATCCGATCGCAACCCGATCATCATTGGCGGCCTGCCGAGCCAGGTCCCGGACTTCGATCCCGAAGAGACCCAGGAATGGCTCGACTCGCTCGACGCCGCAGTCGACGAGCGAGGCCGCGAGCGGGCCCGTTATCTGATGCTCCGGCTCATCGAGCGTGCGCGCGAGAAGCGCGTCGCCGTGCCGGAGATGCGCAGTACGGACTACGTGAACACGATCGCCACGAAGGACGAGCCGTTCTTCCCCGGCGACGAGGAGATCGAGCGCAAGGTCCTCAACGCGACCCGCTGGAACGCGGCCGTGATGGTGTCGCGCGCCCAGCGCCCGGGGATCGGCGTCGGCGGTCACATCGCCACCTTCGCCTCCTCCGCCTCGCTGTACGACGTGGGCTTCAACCACTTCTTCCGGGGCAAGGACGACGGCCTGGGCGGCGACCAGATCTTCTTCCAGGGGCACGCGTCCCCGGGCATCTACGCCCGCGCCTTCCTGCTCGACCGGCTGAGCGAGGCGCAGCTCGACGCCTTCCGCCAGGAGAAGTCGAAGGCGCCCAACGGCCTGTCCAGCTATCCGCACCCGCGGCTGATGCCGGACTTCTGGGAGTTCCCGACCGTTTCGATGGGCCTCGGCCCGCTCGGCGCGATCTACCAGGCCCGGATGAACCGCTACATGGAGGCGCGCGGCATCGCCGACACCTCCAAGTCGCATGTCTGGGCGTATCTGGGCGACGGCGAGATGGACGAGCCCGAGTCGCTCGGCCAGCTCTCCATCGCCGCCCGCGAAGGCCTGGACAACCTCACCTTCGTGGTCAACTGCAACCTGCAGCGGCTCGACGGCCCGGTGCGCGGCAACGGCAAGATCATCCAGGAGCTGGAGTCGCAGTTCCGCGGCGCCGGCTGGAACGTCATCAAGCTGGTCTGGGACCGCTCCTGGGACCCGCTGCTCGCGCAGGACCGCACGGGCATCCTGGTCAACAAGCTGAACACCACGCCGGACGGCCAGTTCCAGACGTACGCCACCGAGTCGGGCGCGTACATCCGTGACCACTTCTTCGGGGACGACCCGCGGCTGCGCGACATGGTCAAGGACATGACCGACGACCAGATCCTGCACCTGGGCCGCGGCGGTCACGACCACAAGAAGGTCTACGCGGCCTACGCGGCGGCCAAGGCCCACAAGGGCCAGCCGACGGTGATCCTGGCGCAGACGGTCAAGGGCTGGACCCTGGGGCCGAACTTCGAGGGCCGCAACGCGACCCACCAGATGAAGAAGCTCACGGTCGAGGACCTCAAGCGGTTCCGCGACCGGCTGCACATCCCGATCACGGACAAGCAGCTGGACGAGGGCTACCCGCCCTACTACCACCCGGGCCGCGACTCGGAGGAGATCCAGTACATGCACGACCGCCGCAAGGGTCTGGGCGGTTACGTCCCGACCCGTGTGGTGCGTGCGAAGCCGCTGGCCCTGCCCGAGGACAAGACGTACGCGACCGCGAAGAAGGGTTCCGGTCAGCAGTCGATCGCCACCACCATGGCGTTCGTCCGCATCCTGAAGGACCTCATGCGGGACAAGGAGATCGGCAAGCGTTTCGTGCTGATCGCGCCCGACGAGTACCGCACCTTCGGCATGGACGCCTTCTTCCCGAGCGCGAAGATCTACAACCCGCTCGGCCAGCAGTACGAGGCGGTGGACCGCGATCTCCTGCTCGCGTACAAGGAGTCGCCGACCGGCCAGATGCTGCACGACGGCATCTCGGAGGCCGGCTGCACGGCGTCGCTGATCGCCGCGGGTTCGGCGTACGCCACGCACGGCGAGCCGCTCATCCCGGTGTACGTCTTCTACTCGATGTTCGGTTTCCAGCGCACCGGTGACCAGTTCTGGCAGATGGCCGACCAGCTCGCGCGCGGCTTCGTGCTGGGCGCGACCGCCGGGCGTACGACGCTGACCGGTGAGGGTCTCCAGCACGCGGACGGCCACTCGCAGCTGCTCGCCTCGACCAACCCGGGCTGTGTCGCGTACGACCCGGCGTTCGGCTACGAGATCGCGCACATCGTCAAGGACGGTCTGCGCAGGATGTACGGCGGGACCCCCGAGGAGAACGAGGACGTCTTCTACTACCTCACGGTCTACAACGAGCCGATCCAGCACCCGGCCGAGCCGGAGAACGTGGACGTCGAGGGCATCCTCAAGGGCGTGTACCGCTTCAAGGCGGCCGACCGGGGCGAGATCCCGGCCCAGATCATGGCGTCCGGCGTGGCGGTCCCGTGGGCGGTCGAGGCGCAGCGGATCCTCGCCGACGAGTGGAACGTCCGGGCGGACGTCTGGTCGGCGACCTCCTGGAACGAGCTGCGCCGCGAGGCCGTGGACGTGGAGCGGTACAACCTGCTGCACCCGGAGGAGGAGCAGCGCGTCCCGTACGTCACGCGGAAGCTCTCCGGCTCCGAGGGCCCGTTCGTGGCGGTCTCGGACTGGATGCGTTCGGTGCCGGACCAGATCGCGCGCTGGGTGCCCGGCGCGTACCAGTCGCTGGGTGCGGACGGCTTCGGCTTCGCCGACACCCGTGGCGCGGCCCGCCGGTTCTTCCACATCGACGCGCAGTCGATCGTCCTGGCGGTGCTCACCGAGCTCGCCAAGGAGAACCGGATCGACCGTTCGCTGCTGAAGAAGGCGATCGACCGGTACGAGCTGCTGGACGTCGCCGCGGCCGACCCGGGCGCGGCCGGCGGCGACGCGTAACGACGACGCACGACGCATGAAGGGCGGCGGGGCCTGCTGGTCCCGCCGCCCTTCGGCGTATCCGGCCGGATCCCCGTCCTGCGGTCAGTTCTCCCAGACCTTGAAGGCCCTGACCTGGTACGGGGACCGGGGCACCCAGGTGCCGCCGCCCGGGTAGGTCTCGAACTCACCGGTCTCGGCGCATTCCGCCGACTGGTACGTGGTGACGGGGCGGCCGGTGCGGTTGGCGAGCGACTGGACGCTGCTGCCCTTCGGCAGCGGGACACAGCTATCGATGTCGATCGTGGACAGCTCGTGGGTCCGGCGGGTGCCGGTGAACTCCGGATCGTCCCAGAGGCAGAGCTGGCCGGCGCCGCAGGATCCGGGCCGGACGGGCGCGGAGTGGGCGGCGCTCTCCGGGATCAGGGCGATGGCGGCCAGCGAGGCGGCGGCCAGGGTGGTGGCGAGAACGGTCGTGCGCATGGAAATCGACCCCCGTGGTGGTGCGAATCAGTTGCACGCACCCTGACCTGCGGGGCAATGCCCGGGGAAGGGGCCTTCGGGCACACCACCCGGATAGGCGACAGCCCCGCCGGAACGCTCCGGCGGGGCTGTCGTACGTACTGTGTTGACGCGTGGGCGCGAGCCCCGGGCGTCCCGGTGGCGTCCGGTCAGATGTGTCCGGCGCCCGCGCCCGCCTCGGCGTTCGCACCGCGCTTGGTGAGCGTGGCGACCAGCGCCGCGACGACCGCGACGATCCCGGCGACCATGAACGCCGTGCTCATCCCTGACACGAAGGTGTCATGGGCGACGCCCGCGATCTTCCCCGCGACCTCCGGCGGGACGTTCCCGCCCACCGGCGGGATGCCGACCTCGACGGCCGAGGACGCCTTGTCCAGCTGCTCCGGGCTCAGCGGCGGGAGCTGGGCAGCCTTCCAGTTGTCGGCCAGCTTGGAGTCGACCTGGGAGGCCATGACGGCGCCGAGCACCGCCGTACCGAGGCTGCCGCCGACCTGCATGGCGGCCTGCTGGAGACCGCCCGCGACGCCGGAGAGCTCCATCGGGGCGTTGCCGACGATGACCTCGGTGGCGCCGACCATCACCGGGGCGAGGCCGAGGCCGAGCAGACCGAACCAGATCGACATGGTCAGGGTGCCGGTGCCGATCTCCAGCTGGGACATGCCGAACATGGCGACCGCCGTGCACACCATGCCGCCGACCAGCGGGACCCGCGGGCCGAACTTGGTGATCATGGCGCCGGCGAGCGGCGAGGCGACGATCATCATGCCGGTCAGCGGCAGCAGGTGCAGGCCGCTGTCGACCGGGCTCAGACCGTGCACGTTCTGGAGGTAGAAGGTGACGAAGAACAGCCCGCCCATGAACGCGAAGGCCATCAGCACCATCAGGACCGCGCCCGCGGACAGCGGCACGGACTTGAACATGGCGAGCGGGATCAGCGGTTCCCTGACGTTCTTCTGGGAGAGCGCGAAGACCACGAACAGGGCCACGGCGGCGCCCAGGAAGCCGAGCGTCTTGTAGTCGCCCCAGCCCCATTCGGAGCCCTTGATGAGCGCCCAGATCAGGCAGAACATCGCCTGCGACAGCAGCACGATGCCGCCGATGTCGAAGGAGCGCGGCGCGTTCTCGGCGCGGTGGTCCTTGAGGATCACCAGGCCCAGCACCAGCGCGAGCACCCCGACCGGCACATTGATGAAGAAGACGGACTGCCAGTTGACGTGCTCGACGAGCACGCCGCCGAGGATCGGACCACCGGCGGTCGAGGCGCCGATCACCATGCCCCAGATGCCGATCGCCATGTTCAGCTTCTCGGCCGGGAAGGTGGCGCGCAGCAGGCCGAGCGCGGCGGGCATCAGCAGGGCGCCGAAGAGGCCCTGGAGCACCCGGAACACGATCACCAGGGCGACGCTGTCGGACAGGCCGATGGCCCCGGACGCCGCGGCGAAGCCCACGACGCCTATGAGGAAGGTCTGGCGGTGGCCGAACCGGTCACCGAGTTTGCCCGCGGTGATCAGGGAGACCGCGAGGGCGAGCATGTAGCCGTTGGTGATCCACTGGACGTCTGCGAGCGAGGCGTTCAGATCCTGCTGGATGGCGGGGTTGGCGATCGCGACGATCGTGCCGTCGAGCGCGACCATCATCACGCCGATGGCCACGGAGAAGAGCGTCAGCCAGGGGTGGCCGCGCAGCCCCTTGGCCGGAGCGGGAGCGACGGTTTCCTGCGGCTCCCGCGACGCCTTGTCGACGGTGGTCTGACTAGTCATGCCGGGGACATTAGTGTCAGCCTCTGACAGTTGACAAACCATTTCACAAGACAGTAACTGTCACGTAGCTCACAGGTACGCTGAGCTGGACAAAGCAGGAGAAAGAAGGCCGGTTAAGTGACCGATGAGCAGCGGGCCGCGTATCCGACCGGACTGCGCGAACGGAAGAAGCGACGCACCCGGGACGCCCTGCTGCACGCCGCCCTCGATCTTTTCATCACCCAGGGGTACGAGAAGACCACCGTCGACGAGATCGTCGAGGTGGCGGAGGTCTCCCAGCGCACCTTCTTCCGCTACTTCGCCGGCAAGGAGGAGGCCGCCCTCGCCATCCAGGAGATGGTGGAGTCGAGTTTCCTCTCGGAGCTGCGCCGGCGCCCCGCCGAGGAGGCCCCGTTCGAGGCGCTGCGCGGCGCGTTCCTGTGCGCCTGGAACAGCATCGGCGAGACGATCGAGGAACTCGTCACGGTCGAACTCCACATGCGTACCTACCGGATGATCGAATCGACTCCCTCACTGCTCGCCGCCCATCTGCGGCGGTGCGCGGACCTGGAGGACGAGATCGCGCTGCTGATCGCCGGCCGCGAGGGGCTCGACGTGGACGAGGACCCGCGGCCGAGGGTCCTCGTGGCGGCGTTCTTCGGGGTGATGCGGGTGACCGGTCAGCTCTGGGGGCGCGGCCGGGAGTCCGGCGTGGACGCACTGCGCGCCCTGACCGAGGCGTACCTGGACCAGCTCGGACCGGCGCTGGCCGGCAACTGGCGTACGGAATCCGGCGCGACGGCCGGGTAGCGGCGCGGGGCCGGGCAACACCCGTGCCCGCCCTGCCCGGTGTGCCGTACGCCTCAGCGGTTCGGCATGACCGACTTCACAACAGCCGCGCCCCGGTGGCCTGATGTGATCTCCGGGAGGCGCTCCGCGCGCCTGAGCGTGCGTATGACAACCACACAGCGTGAAAAGCGCGGCGCCGAATTCCCCGCAGCGGAGTGATGTGCGTCACCCTCTCCACGGCTGTCGTCGCGCGTCTCCTAATGTGGGCCGCAGTGACTTCCTTCGACTCCTCTCCCACGCTCACCGCATGGCGCGCGCTGCTCGCCGTCGCGGTCGTGTTCGTGATGCTGGCGACCACTGGCTGGACCGCCGTACGTCACCAACGCTCCGACGAGCCACGCACCGTCGCACTCGCCGCCTGGGCCCGGGGCCGGGTGGCGGGTCATGCGCTGCCGGACGCCGACGCGCCGCCGTACCGGCTGGCCCACTTCTTCGCCACGCTCACGGCCGCGCAGCGCGCCGGGCTGGCGGACAAGTACCCCTTGGTCGTGGGCAATCTGAACGGCGCACCGGTGACTCTGCGCTACCGCGCCAACCGGCGGGCCGTGGGGCAGGCGCGCAAGGTCGAGCAGCGGCGCATGCACGATGTGCGGCTCTCGCCCGAGGGCCGCGCCGAGGCGGTCCGCCGGATGCACCGTTTCGATTCGATGCTGGCCCGCGGCCGCCACTTCCTGGCCTTCGACCCGTCCGGGAAGGGCCGCGCCGCAGAGGTGTTCGGCAGTCTCGACCGGGCCGAGCGGATCTCCGTGATCGTCCCCGGCGTCGACACCAACCTGCTGACGCTGGAACGGCCCGAGCCCAAGGTGAACGCCGCCCCGGTCGGCATGGCGAAGTCGCTGTACGCGGCGGAGCGCGCCGCGCGCCCCGGCACTCGTACCGCCGTCATCGCCTGGGCCGACTACACCACGCCCGCCGGGATCGGCATGGACGCGGCGCTGGGCAACCTCGCCGAGCGCGGGGCGGTGCGGCTGAAGGCCCTGGTGGCGGCGCTGCCCGGCACCGCCCCCGTCTCGTTGTTCTGCCACAGCTACGGCTCGGTGCTGTGCGGGGTCGCCGCACATGAACTGCCCGCCAGGGTCGGCGACATCGCGGTGGCCGGCAGCCCCGGCATGCGGGTGGAGAACGCCGCGCAGCTGCGGACCGGGGCCAGGGTGTGGGCGACGCGCGATCGCGACGACTGGATCGAGGACGTACCGAACCTGGAGTTCGGCGGCCTCGGTCACGGGGCGGACCCGGTCGACCCCGGCTTCGGCGCGCGGATCGTCTCGGCGGGCGACGCGGTCGGGCACAGTGGCTACTTCGAGCCGGGGACCGAGAGCCTCGGCAACTTCGCCGCCATCGGCACGGGCTCCTACGAATCGGTGAGCTGCGCGCCCGCCGACGGCTCCTGCCGTGAACGAATCACCGGAGGCCGGGCCGTCTGACGGGTACAGGGCCCTGGCGGGCCATCGATCACAGCGTGCGCCGAGGGGGGACGTGTGGGGCAAGTGCCGCATACCATGAGGCACATGGGTGATGTGCTGGCCGGAATTCATGCCACCTGGGAGTTCGACACCGACTCCGTGCTCATCCGCTTCGAACGGGGGATCCGCACGCCGAGGCTCTTCCAGAGCCTGCGGGAACGACGCATCCCGCACGCGGCGCTGTCGTCGGTGTCGCTGACCCCGGGCAAGCGGGGCACGGTGGTCCTGCGTGCCGTGCCGCGACCGGGTGCCGATCCGCTGGTCGAGGCCGCCGCGGGGCAGCTGAAGGACGGCTGTGATCCGTACCGGCTGGTGCTCCCCGCCGAGCGCGAGACGCTGGCCGAGTACTACGCGGACGAGCTGCGCGCCCGGCTCGGCCCCGACGCGACGGAACCCGCCGACCGGTTCCTGGTCGCGGCGCCCGAGGCACCGATGCACTTCAAGGCGTACGACGGCCGGGCCGGCTTCGACGGGCACCGGGTCTCCTTCCGCTGGTTCTGGACGGGCGCCTCCACGGCGAAGTGGAAGGCCGGCGACCAGACGTTCCCGGTGACGGAGCTGAGCGGTGTCGAGTGGCGCTCGCCGGAGGCCTTCGAGGGCTATCTGCGGCTGGTGCCGAGGGGCCTGGAGGCCGCGGTCCCGGGACCGGTCGCGGGCGAGGGGCCCGCCCGGAGCAGTGGTCCGGGCCTGGTCGCGGAGCCGGGCGCGGCGCACGGCCCGCAGCCGGTCGCGGCCGGCCCCACCCGGGCCGATCAGGACCCGGCCGCGGTGGTCTTCGGGCTCGGCTACGGCCCGGTCCACGAGTCGCTGCCGTTCGCCGCGGCCGTGCTGGAATCGGTGCGCAGGAACCATTCAGCTGCTGCCGTGCCCGCCGCCGTCCTGGCGAGCGCCGGACGGCGCGACCCGGCGGACATCGCGGAGCGGATCCGGCACCTCGGGGAGCTGCACCAGGCCGGTCTGGTGACGGACGACGAGTTCAGCGCCAAGAAGGCCCAGCTGCTCGCCGAGCTGTGAGCCCCGTGGCGGCCGCGGCGACCGGCGGGTAGTACCCCCGTACGAGAGGCCCGGCGGCGAACCGGAACCCTGGTATGACGCCACCGCGCCGGTCCGCTGCTTAGGCTGCTGCGGCCATGACGACCACCCCGCCGTACGTTCCGCCCGAGGCGCCGCCGCGCCCGCCGCCCGCCGCCGACGGGCTGGTGAGCGCCGCCCGCCGCAATCTGCGCGAGATCGCCCACGGCCTCGCCCACCCGTCGCATCCCCCGGTCCCGCCGCTGGCGAACGCGTCCAAACGGTGGCGGCGGCTGCTGCCGTACATCGCCGTCCTCGTCCTCGCGGCGATCTTCGTTCCGGTCACGCTCAATGTGCTGACCAACGAATACGGCATGGCCGAGGGGCTGGCGGGCCTGCTGGCCGTCGCCCAGACGGCGCCGCTGCTGATGCTGGCGCACCGCCCGTTGCAGGCGTGGTGGATCATCTTCCCCGCCGACATCGTGGGGGCGCTGGTACTGCTGCGGTACCCGGAACCGCTGATGGCCGTCTGGCCGTGGCCGCCGCCGACACTGATCGCCCACTTCTTCGTGATGCTGGCGGTGGCCCTGCGTGAGACCCGGCGGACCGCGGTCTCCGTCTGGGCGCTGACCGCCGTGGCGAGCCTGGTCCTGCACCTGGGCGGCACGGACCGCAGCAACGGCACCGCGGGACTGCTTCCGGCGCTCGGCGCGGTGTTCATGGTGATCGGTGCGGTGATACGGGAACGGGGCGTCGCGCAGCGCCAGCTCGCCGAGCAGGAGACCATCAGCGAGGCCGAGCGGGCGCAGCGCACGCTGCTGGAGGAGCGCACCAGGATCGCCCGTGAGCTGCACGACGTGGTCGCGCACCACATGTCCGTGATCACGGTCCAGGCCGACTCCGCGCCGTACCGGATCAGCGGGCTGCCCGAGGAGGCGCACGAGGAGTTCGCCGCGATCGCGGCGAGCGCCCGGGAGTCGCTGACGGAGATGCGGCGGCTGCTGACGCTGCTGCGCAGTGACGGCACGGAGGGTGAGCGGGCACCGCAGCCGGGGCTCGACCGGGTGCAGCAGCTGGTGGAGGCGACGGTGCGGGCGGGGCTGCCGGCCGAGCTGTCGCTGTCGGCCCGGCTGCCGGACGTGCCGCAGGCGGTGGACGTGTCGGCGTACCGGATCGTGCAGGAGGCACTGGCCAATGTGATCCGGCACGCGCCCGGGGCGAGGACCCGGATATCGGTCACCTCCGACGGCACCCATCTGACCGTCCTGGTGGTCAACGACCGGGCACAGCAGCCCGATTCGCCGCTGGAGGCGACCGGCACGGGGCACGGACTGGTCGGTATGCGGGAGCGCGTACGGTTGACCGGCGGCACGCTCGACACCGGACCGCTGCCCGGCGGCGGCTTCCGGGTGGCGGCGCGGCTGCCCCTCGATCCTGCTACGCCCCCGGCCCCGGAGGACTCTTGACCATTCGCGTGATCATCGTCGACGACCAGGCCATGGTGCGGGCGGGCTTCGCGGCGCTGCTCTCGGCGCAGAGCGACATCGATGTGGTCGGTGAGGCACCGGACGGGCGCCAGGGCGTCGAGGTCGGCCGCAGCACCCGTCCGGACGTGGTGCTGATGGATGTCCGGATGCCGGAGATGGACGGCCTGGCGGCGGCCCGCGAGCTGCTGAACCCGCCGGTGGGGGTGGTGCACCGGCCGAAGGTCCTGATGCTCACCACGTTCGACGTGGACGACTACGTGTACGAGGCGCTGCGCGCCGGGGCGTCCGGCTTCCTGCTGAAGGACGCGCCGCCGGCCGACCTGATCTCGGCGGTGCGGGTGGTCGCGGCGGGCGAGGCGCTGCTCGCGCCGTCCGTGACGCGCCGTCTGATAGCGGACTTCGCCCGGCAGGGCCCGACCGGGGCCACCCGGAGCGGCCAGTCGCTGCGGCTGAACGGGCTGACTCCGCGCGAGACGGAGGTGCTGGAGCTGATCGCGCGGGGCCTGTCCAACCAGGAGATCGCGGGGAAGCTGGTACTGGCCGAACAGACCGTGAAGACGCACATCGGCCGGGTCCTGGCCAAGCTGGACCTGCGGGACCGGGCGCAGGCGGTGATCTTCGCGTACGAGGCGGGGGTGGTGGTGCCGGGCGAGGGGTGACGTCGTTCCTTCGTCCGCCGCTGCCCCTCGGTATTCGTTCCCTCTTCGGCTACTTGTCGAAGAGGAACATGGTGTTGTTGTCGTCCAGATATTTGATGTCGATCTCGCAGCCCTTCCGGAGCCTCGACGAGTGGAAGGCGGAAACGGTGTCCCTGCCTTCCACCTCCTTGGTCAAGCCTCCGAATACGGCAATGGAAGCAATTGCAGCAAACAGCATGAGTGCACCCCTCGCATGAACGCGCCCTGCCACAGGCCGGTGCCATCATTCGCCACGGCACCGAGACCCGGGGCCACGGGGTGCGGTGGCCACGGGCGGCCGGACTACTCGCGCGCCGCGGACGTCGAGCTCATGTCCGGGTAGCGGTCCCCCGCCACCAGTCCCGCGATCGGCTCCAGCTGTGCCAGCTCCCCGTCGGTCAGGACGAGCCGGGTGGCGGCCACGTTCTCCAGGAGGCGGCTGCTCCTGCGGGTGCCCGGGATCGGCACCACGGTCAGCCCGTGCACCTGGGCCCGCTGCTGCACCCAGGCGAGCGCCACCTGCGCGGCCGACGCCCCGTGCGCCGCCGCGATCTTGTGGACGGGCTCCAGCAGGGCGGCGTTCGTCTTCGCGTTCTCGCCGGTGAAGCGGGGCTGGGACTTACGGAAGTCGCCCTCCGACAGCTCCTTGCCCGCGTCCGTGAACGCCCCGGTCAGGAACCCCCGGCCGAGCGGCGAGTACGGCACGAGAGTCACCCCGAGCTCGACGGCGGCCGGTACGGCGCTGCGCTCGACGTCCCGGCTGAAGAGCGACCACTCCGACTGGAGGGCGGTGATGGGGTGCACCGCGTGTGCCTCGCGCAGCTCCGCGCCGGTCACCTCGCTCAGCCCGAGCTGCTTGACCTTGCCCTGCCGGACCAGCTCGGCCATCGCGCCGACCGACTCGGCCAGCGGGACGGCCGGGTCGCGGCGGTGCATGTAGTAGAGGTCGATGACATCGGTGTTCAGCCGGCGCAGGCTGTCCTCGACGGCCTTGCGGATGTACGCGGGGTCGTTGCGCACGCCCCGGTAGTGCGGGTCGTCGTCCCTGCGCTCTATGGCGAACTTCGTGGCGAGGGTGATCTCGTCCCGGTGCGCCCCGACGAACGGGGCGAGGAAGGTCTCGTTGGCGCCGCTGCCGTAGATGTCGGCGGTGTCGAAGAGGGTGACGCCGGCCGCCAGCGCCGTCTCCAGCGTCTCGCGGGCGGCAGGTTCGTCGGTGTCGCCGTAGAACTCGCTCATGCCCATGCAGCCGAGTCCCTGCACGCCGACCTGCGGGCCGCCGTCGCCGAGCTCCACGGTGGTGATCTTGTCGTCAGTCATCAGGCACTGGGCCTCTCCGGCGCCCGTCGGGCGCCCGCATAGAAGTCGATCTTGTAGTCGAGCACGGCCAGGGTGTCCTGGAGCTCCGCGATCCGCGTGATCACATCGCGGCGGGTCGCCTCCAGCAGCTCCTGCCGCTCCTCGAAGGTGTGCTCGCCCTCGCGCAGCAGCTCCGCGTACCGGACCATGTCGGCGACCGGCATCCCGGTCAGTCGCAGCTTGCCGACGAAGGCCAGCCAGTCCAGATCGCGGTTGGTGAAGCGGCGCTGGCCGGTGTGGGACCGGTCGACGTGCGGCATCAGCCCGATCCGCTCGTACCAGCGCAGGGTGTGCGCGGTGAGCCCGGTCAGGGCCGCGACCTCACTGATGGTGTACCGGTCCTGACCCTCGGGGCGCAAAGGCGCCTGCGGGGCCGCGGCGCAGGCGTCCACCTTCGCCGAAGTGCTCTCCGTCACCGTCATGCCCTCCACGCTAGAACCTTGGAGTGCACTCTAAGCAAGCGCGATCGGGGACGGGTCCTGGCGGACCACCGGCCACCGCCTCTCCGCCGCTCAACGGCGCCCCTTAGGCTCGTACGCATGCAGAGCCTGGCGATGATCGACAACTGGCCCGTCCCCACCGCGGCGGCTGCCGTCGTACGAGCGGACGGCACCGTTCTCGGTACGCACGGCCCGACCGCGCACCGTTTCCCGCTCGCCTCCGTCACCAAGCCGATCGCGGCCTACGCGGCGCTGGTGGCGTACGAGGAGGGCGCGGTCGAGCTCGACGAGCCGGCCGGGCCGGAGGGCTCCACCGTGCGGCACCTGCTCGCGCACACCAGCGGGCTCGCCTTCGACGAGCACCGGACGACGGCCGCGCCCGGCACCCGCCGGCTCTACTCCAACGCGGGCTTCGAGGTGCTCGGCGACCACATCGCCAAGGCCGCCGACATCCCGTTCCCCGAGTACGTGCGCCAGGCCGTGCTGGAACCCCTCGGGATGACGGCGACCACGCTCGACGGCTCGCCCGCCAAGGACGGCGTCTCGACCGTCGAGGACCTCGTCCGGTTCGCGGCGGAGGTGCAGGCGCCCCGTCTGCTCGATCCGCGCACGGTGCTGGCCGCGCAGACCGTCGTACACCCCGGCCTGAAGGGCGTGCTGCCGGGCTACGGACACCAGAACCCCAACGACTGGGGCCTCGGCTTCGAGATCCGGGACTCCAAGTCCCCGCACTGGACGGGAAGTTCCTCCTCCCCCGCGACCTTCGGGCACTTCGGGCAGTCGGGGACGTTCCTGTGGATCGACCCGGTCGCGGGCGCGGCGTGCGTCGCGCTGACCGACCGCCCCTTCGGCCCGTGGGCCGTCGAGGCGTGGCCCCCGTTCACGGACGCGGTGCTCGCGGAGCTGCGTACCGCCCGCTGACGCGGGGCGCCGTCGCCGCCCGGCGTTCCGGCTCGGACCGGCTCGCCCCCGCGACTCGGGTCAAGACGATCAGCACGCTCGTCGTCACCCGCGAGGGTGACCCGCGGTACGTGTCCGAGCGCACGGTCGACCCGCTGCTTTCCTGAGCGGCAGGGCAGGCCCACCGTCTCATTGGCGATCACCGGGGAAATCCACCCGCCCACAATGCGCCAAGAATTGCGGGTGACCGGCCGACCGGCTGCGGACCCCATGGATCCGCCGTTAGCCTTTTCGGCATGGGTCTTGAGGAGTGGGGGCTGGTGGTGGGCGTGATCGGCACGGTCGCCGCGGTGGTCTCGACCGGCATCGAGGTACGTGGCCGAATGTCCCGCAGACGGTCCCCCGCCCCTGCCTCACCTCCCGTGAATCAGGTGAATCAGGGCGGAAGATACGACGTATTCATTTCCTACGCCGAAGCGGACAGCGGAGCGGCGGAAACACTGGCCGGCCGGCTTTCCGCCGAGGGGCTGCGCGTCTTTCTGGCCAAGTGGATCGGCCCCGGCCTTGTGGAAAGTCTGGAGAAGGAAGCGGCTCTGGGCTCCTCGGCCAACGGAATCCTCGTCTTCAGCACCGCGACCATGAACGACGCCGCGATCCGCGACGAGTACGCCGCCCTGCTCGACCGTGTGCACACCGGCGGCCGACGGCTCGTCCCCGTGCTGGTGGAGGACGTGGAGTTGCCGCCCTTCGCCCGCATCCGCAGGCCGGTGGATCTGCGGGCCCCGGGCAGCGCCCCGTTCGACGACGGCCTCGCCATGCTGGTGCGGGCCTTACGGTCCCGGAGCGATGCCACCTGATCGACGTATTCCTCTCCTACGCCCACGAGGACGCCGCATGGGTGAGAAGGCTGGCCGGCGGCCTCCGTCTGCGTGGGCTGACAGTCTTCTTCGACGAATGGGACGTGCTCCCCGGAGACGTGGTCGTGCACCGCACCGACGCGGCGATCAGCGACACGGCGTGCGCCGTCGTGGTCATCAGCCCCGCTTCGGCGACGTCACCGCGGGCACTTGAGGAGTACGCCGCCCTGGCCACGGCCGGAGCCACGCGGAACCTGCGGTTCATTCCCGTACTGATCGGCGACACCACCCTTCCGCCCTTCGCCGCCAACCGGGTCTGGCGCGACTTCAGGAACGTGGACGAGCGGGAATACGAAGGCAAGGTCGAGGAACTCCTCGCCGTCGTTCTGGGCGAGACGGCACGCGAGGTGCCGGGTGGCTCCGGTACGCCGCTGCGGGAGGAGAACCTGGCGGCGGCACTGCCGTCGCCGCCCCGCCCTCTCACCTCGCCGGACCAGCACGCCTTCGTGCTCTGTTACGCGGCGGCCGACGCGGCCTACGGTCTGGCGCTCGCCGACCAGTTGAGAACCGCCGGGCTGCCCGTCTGGTCGGCCGCCGATCTCCGGCCCGGGGATTCCCAGTTCTGGACGATCCGGCGGCAACTGGCCTCTGCCGCGGCGGTCGTCGTGCTGATGTCGCCGCACTCCCAGGATTCCGACGACATCACCAGCATGATCCTCGAAGGAATGCTGCACCAGCGCCCGTTCTTCCCCGTCCTGCTGGAAGGGCAACGCAACTACCACCTGGCGCACACCTGGTACGTCGACGCACGCGACGGCCGGCTGCTGGCCCCGGCCGAACTCGACCTGCTGCGGGACCTGGACGCCGGCCGGCCGGATGTCTCCTCCCCGGTGTTCCCGGCCCCGCTCACCCGCCCGGCGGTGGGGACGGTACGAGTCCCGCCGGCCGCTTCCCTCGAACGCCTGGACACCTACCTGCGCGATGGGGAGTTCGCACACGCCGACCTCCAGACCACCGCCGTCGTCCTGGAGGCGGCGGGCCGGCTCGACGAGGGCTGGGTGGGCGCGCGGCACGCACGCACGATTCCCTCCCCGGTGCTGGCCGGCATCGACGCGGTGTGGGCGGACCATTCGCACGGGAGGCAGGGATTCCGCACCCAGGCGGCCTCCGCCCCGGTGCGCCGTGCGCGGCACGCGGACTTCCTCGCGCTGTCGGTGGCCTGCGGCTGGCGGAGTTCCGCGGAGACCGCCGTGCCGCGGCGCTACCGCGAATTCACCGACCTGGCAGGACCCGGCCCCCGCAGCGGGTTCTATCCCACCCTGCGCAATCCGCAGAACGAGCTCTTCCTCGACTGGTACGACCAGTGGACCGCCACGGTCCTGGCCGTCCAGCTGCATCCCTGGAACGGAAGGAACAGCAGATGAATCTGATTGTTTTCCTGATCGGGTTCGGTGTGGCCGTGCACTTCGAAACGCCTGCGGGATACGTACTGGTAGGCATTTACGGAGTCGTCATACTTTCCCGCCGCGTTGCACGGAAGCAGCGCATGCGCGAGGAGCAGGGAGAGAACTGGAGAAACAGCGGATGCGCGGAATCAGGCCTCATCCTGATCCTGCTTTCACTGACCGGTGAGAAGTTGTCGAAGGTGGATTCCTTGGTTATTTTCCTGGTCATCCTGGCCGTGGTGCTGGTGATTGCCGCTCTCGGCGCGTGGAGCGGCTACCGCACCGTCCCCGCCGATCATGTCGGAATCGTGCGCCGGGTCCTGGGCTCCAGCCATCCGGAATTCCGGCACATCACACCGCACGAAACCCGCGGAACCCTTGCGCGCATTCTGCTGCCGGACCGTTCCAGTTGGCTCATGCCCATGCTCTACGAGGTCGAGTACGTACCGCGGACGCGGGTGGCCGAGGACAAGATCGGCCTGGTCACGGCCAGGGCGGGGAAGACGCGGCCGGCCAACCGCGCCGTGGCCATGTCCGTGGAGTGCGACAACTTCCAGGACGGCCAGGCCTTTCTGCTGAACGGCGGGGAGCAGGGCAAGCAGGTCGACACACTGGCCCACGGCCAGACCTACGACATCAATACGAAACTCTTCAAGGTCAAACAGGTGGACCGCGTCCACGTCCCCCCGGGAACGATCGGCCTGGTGAACGCGAAGGCGGGCGGGCTCCGGCCGCCCGGCAGTCTCTTCGGCCCGCACGTGGAGTGCGAGAACTTCCAGAACGGCGGCCGGTTCCTCGCCGACGGCGGTGAACAGGGGCGGCAGTTGGCCATTCTGCAAGGAGGCGCCTACTACAACATCAATCCGGCACTGTTCGAGGTCGTCACCGTCAAGAATCTCCGGAAGAAGGACGGGGAACTGACGGCCCAGCACCTGCAGGAGATCTCCATTCCCATCGGCTACACCGGAGTGGTGATCACGCTCGACGGCGCGGAGCCTGAGTCGTCCGATCAGCTCGGGCCGCGTATTCCCGGGCATCAGGGCTTTCAACTGCCGTGGGTGTTCCTGCGGAACGGTGGACACCGGGGCGTGCAGGAGGAAACCCTCCGCGAGGGCACGGTCTGCGCGCTCAATCCGTACTTCGTCCGTGTCGTGCTGATCCCGACGCGTCTGCTCATTCTGGAGTGGAACGACAAGACCCCGGCGGAGTCCCGGAACTACGACGCGCATCTGGACCGGATCGCGGTCACCGTCCAGGGCCACCGGCTGCTCGTGGAAATGAGCCAGACACTGCAGATTCCGCCGGCATCCGCGCCCATCCTGGTCAGCAAGAACGGCGGCAGCCAGACGACGGGCCTCGGCGGCCTCGACCCGGACCCGCTCCCCGTCCAGCGGTTCGTGGAACGGGTGCTGGGCGCCATCGTCGCCTCGTACTTCAACGAGATCGCCGCCGCGGCCACCGTAAGGGAATTCCTGGAGGCGTACGCGGAGACCCGGACCGACCTGGCCTCCCAGGTGCGCAACGCGCTGCAGGAATGGGGCGTGGAGGTCCGGAACACCACTCTCGGAGAGTTCAGGGCCGAGGACCCCATGCTCAACGAGATCCTCAAGAGGCCGGCCCACGAGCAGATGCGCAGCGAACTGCTCGACCTGGAACTGGCCAACGCGGAACGCGAGGACGCCATCGATGTGGTGCGGGTACAGGCCGAGAGCCGACGCATGGCCATGGAGCTCAAGGCCCGCATCGACGTACTGGGGCTGAACAACGTCATGGTGCTGGAGATGCTCACGGAGATCACCAAGGCACCTGTTCCGCAGTTCATCGGAGGCGGCGACCTCTCCGCCTACCTGGAGACGCAGCCGATCGCGCGGCTGGAAGAGCTGCTGGACAAGATGCGGAGCCTGAACGGGAACGACGCAGTCACCGGTGACGCCAGGCCGTCGCTGACCAAGGGGGACGCCCAGGTGGACCTCCCGCCCCAGGCGGACGCCCGGGACCTCCCGGCCCAGGCAGACGTCCGGGACACCCCGGGGGACGCCGGGTAGGGCGCGCGGTGCCGCTCGCCACGAGCGGGATCACCGGTCGGCCGCCTTCGTGGCCAGGCACTCGAACCACACCGTCTTGCCGCGCCCGTCCGGGCGCGGCTCGACGCCCCACCGGTCGGTGACGGCGTCGACCAGCACCAACCCGCGCCCGCCGTCGTCGAGTTCGTCCCCCACGACCATCCTCGGCACGTCGGGGCAGGCATCCGCGACCTCGACGCGCACCCCGCCGGCCGCGAGCAGGAAGATGAACGTCTGACAGCGGCGACCGGGCACATGCCGCACCACGTTCGCGATCAGCTCGGTCAGCGCCAGCTCCGCCGCGTCGGCCACGTCCAGGAGTCCCCAGCCCTTGAGGTAGAGGCGCAGGATGCGGCGCAGATGCCGGGCGGAGTGCTCGCCCATCGCGAAGTCGGCGTGATAGGTCGGCTCCGCGCCGACCGGCGGCGAGGCAGTTACGTGATTCATGTCACCAGGTTGCAGTGGTTTGACTACGCTCGGCTACGTACGGAAACGAACGCCGCGAGGCGTTGAACGCCGGAGGTGCCCCGCCGTGGCCAACATCCATGCGCTCGATCCGAGCGCTTCTCCACTGGACTACTACGGCTGGGAGTTACGTCGCCAGAGAGAAGCGGCCTGCCTCAAGCAGGGGCAGCTCGGCGAGATCATCTTCTGCACCGGTTCTCTGATCGGCCAGATCGAGACCACGAAGAAGCTCCCCACGCGCGACTTCTCCGAACGCGTGGACGCGGCACTCGGCACGGGCGGGATGTTCTCGCGGCTGATCGGCCTCGTTCTGCGCAGCCAACTGCCCGCCTGGTTCCAGCCGTACGCCGACATGGAGGCCAAGGCCACCTACATCTCCACGTATCAGGCGCAGGTGGTGTACGGGCTGCTGCAGACGGAGGAGTACGCGCGGGCTGTGCTGGCCACCGGCATGCCGGACGACCTGGAGAACCAGGTGGCGGCCCGAATGGAGCGCCAGCGCATCCTGGAGCGGGAGCACCCCCCGCTCCTCTGGGTCGTTCTCGATGAGGCCTTGCTGCACCGGCCGATCGGCGGCCGAGACGTCATGCGGAGGCAACTGCTCCGCTTGTTGGAGTTCGCTGACCACCGCTGGATGCGCATTCAGGTGCTGCCCTTCGCGGCCGGTGAACATGCCAGTCTGGACGGCTCGTTCACAACGATGCGCTTCGACAGTGACCCTGACATCGTCTACACGGAGGACATCGTCTCCGGCCATATGACCGCCAGCCCTGACACTGTCAAGGAAGCCGCGCTCCGTTACGCTCATTTGCAGGCCACGGCCCTCTCCGTCGAGGAGTCCGCGGCGCTGATCACCCGCGTGATGGAGGAGTGTTATGGAGACCGGCCACGACCTGAAGAACGCGCGGTGGCGTAAGTCCAGTTACAGCGGAAACACCGGCGGCGACTGCGTCGAGTGCACCGTCACCGGCAACGCCGCATGGCGTAAGTCCAGTTACAGCGGCAGCACCGGCGGCGAATGCGTCGAGGTGGTCGACGGCCTCCCCTGTGCCGTCCCCGTGCGCGACAGCAAGAACCCTGACGGCCCCGTCCTGGTCGTCGGCGCGGATGCCTGGCGGGCGTTCGTGGGCGGGCTCGTCTGACGTCACCTCGCAAAGCCGGTACGGCGAAGGGGGTTCGGGGCGACCGACAGTCGTCCCGAGCCCCCGTCGCAGCATCGGACGGCCCGACACCCGCTACTCTCCTCGGCCATGGCAGACATAGTCCGCGCCACCGCCGCCGATGTTCCCGCGCTCGCCGCCGTGCTCGCCAGTGCCTACGCCGAGGATCCCGTCTGGTCCTGGCTGATGCCGCGCGAACGGGACCGGCGCCTGCGGCTGCTGTTCACCGCGCATCTGGCCCAGCAGGTCCCGGCCGGCCGGGTTTGGACCGATCCGGAGCGCACCGTCACCGCGGTGTGGGCGGAGCCCGGGAAGTGGAAGCTGCCGACGAGTTACCTGCTGCGCAACGCGGGGCCGCTCGTACGCGCGACGAGGGCCCAACTCCCGCGTACCGCAGCCCGGTTGTTCGCCATGGAGCACCGCCACCCGGCCGGGCCCGAGCACTGGTACGTGGAGTACATCGGCACCCGTGCGGACGCGCGCGGCACGGGGCGCGGGGCGCGGGTGCTCGGCGGGCTGCTGGAGCGGGCGGACGCGGACGGGCGGCCGGTCTTCCTGGAGTCCAGCAACCGCCGCAACCTCACCTTCTACCAGCGGCACGGCTTCACCGTGCACGAGGAGATGACGTTCCGGTCCGGGCCGCCGATGTGGTCGATGTGGCGCCGGGACGACGGCCGGTAGTCCGGGCCGGCGGTCCGAAGCGGCAGTTCAGGCCGACAGTTCCCAGATCAGCACCTCGGCCGCTCCCTCCGCCACCAGCTCCAGCCCAGCCTCGCCGGTGATCCGTGCCGAGTCGCCCGGCTCCAGCTCCTCGCCCCGCTCGTCGCCGATCCGTACGCCCCCGGCCACCACATGGACGTACACCCGTGCCGCGTCCGGCACCGCCGCCCGCTCCCCCGCGTCCAGCCGGCGTACATGCAGCGTCGCGCCGGCCGCCGGGACGGCGTACGGGGTGGAGTCGGCGAGGCCGGGGACAATCGTGTACGAGGGGTCGCCGCCCGGTTCGAGCGGGGTCAGCCACATCTGGATGAACGTCAGCGGGGTGTCGCCGTCGTTGCGTTCGACGTGCCGGACGCCGGAGGCGGCGCCGAGGTGCTGGAGGTCACCGGCGCGTACGACCGTGGCGTGACCGGCGGAGTCCCGGTGGGTCAGCTCGCCCTCGACCACCCAGGTGACGATCTCCGTATGGCTGTGCGGGTGTTCCTCGAAGCCCGCACCGCTCTCCAGCCGCTCCGAGTTGCAGGCCATGAGCGCGCCGAAGCGCAGATTGTCCGGGTCGTAGAAGCTGCCGAAGGAGAAGGCGTGCCGGGTCAGGATGCCGGCGTCCTGGTCCCCGCCCGTGAAGCGGTCCTCGGCGCGGTGTACGGAAATCACCCGCCCACGGTAGCCGGGCCGGCGTGCGGCCGTACCTCCCGCCCGATCCCCCGGCGGCTACCCGCCGGTACGACCCGCGGTCGCCCCGGCCCTCCGTGCCCGTCGCCCGATAAGGCAATCTTGTCTCCGTGTCCCGACCCGATCCTGAGCAGCCCGCTGCGAACGACGCCCACCTGCATGCCGCGACCCTGAAACGGCTGGAGCAGTCCTCCGGCCGGCTCGCCGCGAACGCGATCGCCCGCATGGACGAGTCACTTCCGTGGTACCGGGCGATGCCACCGGAGAACCGGTCCTGGATCGGGCTGGTGGCCCAGGCCGGTATCGCGGCGTTCACCGAGTGGTTCCGCCATCCGGAGACCCCGCAGGCCATCTCCACCGATGTCTTCGGCACGGCTCCGCGCGAGCTGACCCGGGCGATCACCCTGCGGCAGACCGTCGAGATGGTGCGCACCACGATCGAGGTCATGGAGGCCGCGATCGAGGAGGTCGCCGCACCCGGCGACGAGTCGGTGCTGCGCGAGGCGCTGCTGGTCTACGCCCGGGAGATCGCCTTCGCGACCGCCCAGGTGTACGCGCAGGCCGCCGAGGCGCGCGGCGCCTGGGACGCCCGGCTGGAGTCCCTCGTGGTCAACGCGGTGCTGTCCGGGGAGGCCGACGAGGGCGCCGTGTCGCGCGCCGCGGCGCTCGGCTGGAACTCCCCCGAACACGTCTGCGTGGTGCTCGGTACGGCCCCGGACGGCGACAGCGAGCTGACCGTGGAGGCGATCCGGCGGGCCGCCCGGCACGCCAAGCTCCAGGTCCTGACCGGGGTCCTCGGCAACCGCCTGGTCGTCATCGCGGGCGGCAGCGACAACCCGCTGCACGTCGCGAAGGCGCTGATCGGCCCGTACGCGGCGGGCCCCGTCGTCGCCGGCCCCGTGGTGCCCGACCTGCTGGCGGCCACCCGGTCCGCGCAGGCCGCCGCCGCCGGTCTGAAGGCGTGCGGTGCCTGGCAGGACGCCCCCAGGCCGGTGCTCGCCGACGATCTGCTGCCGGAGCGCGCGATGGCGGGCGACCCCGCCGCGCGGGACCAATTGGTGGAGGAGATCTACAGACCGCTGGAGGAGGCGGGCTCCGCGCTCCTGGAAACACTGAGTGTCTATCTGGAGCAGGCGAGCAGCCTGGAGGGCGCGGCAAGAATGCTCTTCGTCCACCCGAACACCGTGCGCTACCGGCTCCGACGTGTGACAGACGTCACCGGATGGTCACCGTCCGATGTCCGCTCGGCGTTCACGCTGCGGATCGCCCTGATTCTGGGGCGCTTGGCCGCGAGAGATCCTCAGTCCTAGACTTTTGTCGGACATCAACAATTCCCCATACGGTTCTTCGTCCCTGTCCCCACGGGTGTTCGGGACCGTTCACAAGAGAGAGTGTGAGGGTGCTCGTACTCGTCGCTCCCGGCCAAGGCGCTCAGACGCCCGGCTTCCTGACTCCCTGGCTCGATCTCCCCGGTGCCACCGACCGCATCGCGGCGTGGTCCGACGCCATCGGGCTCGACCTCGTCCACTACGGCACCAAGGCCGACGCGGACGAGATCCGTGACACCTCGGTGGCGCAGCCGCTGCTGGTGGCCGCCGGTCTGCTCTCCGCCGCCGCGCTGGACGCGTCGCCGGACGTCGTCGCAGGTCACAGCGTTGGCGAGATCACCGCTGCGGCCTTCGCCGGAGTCATCGGCGACGAGGCCGCGCTGCGTCTCGTACGGACCCGCGGGCTCGCCATGGCCGAGGCCGCCGCGGTCACCGAGACCGGTATGGCCGCCCTGCTGGGCGGCGACCCGGACGTGTCGGTCGCGCACCTGGAGAAGCTCGGGCTGACCCCGGCGAACGTCAACGGGGCGGGCCAGATCGTCGCCGCGGGCACCGCCGCGCAGATCGCCGCGCTGCTTGAGGACATGCCCGAGGGCGTGCGCCGCGTGGTGCCCCTCAAGGTCGCCGGAGCCTTCCACACGAGCCACATGGCCCCCGCCGTCGATCGGCTGCGCGAGGCCGCCGCGGAGCTGAAGCCCGCCGCCCCGGCCGTGACATATGTCTCGAACGCCGACGGGAAGGCCGTCGCCACGGGCGACGAGGTCCTGTCCCGGCTGGTCGGCCAGGTGGCCAACCCGGTCCGCTGGGACCTGTGCATGGAGACCTTCAAGGAGCTGGGCGTCACCGCTCTCATCGAGGCATGCCCCGGCGGAACCCTCACGGGCCTCGCCAAGCGCGCGCTGCCCGGTGTGAAGACGCTCGCGCTCAAGACCCCCGACGACCTCGACGCGGCTCGCGCACTCGTCTCCGAGCACGCCGGCGCCTAAGGAGCCCGAGAGAATGTCGAAGATCAAGCCCAGCCAGGGCGCCCCGTACGCACGGATCATGGGTGTCGGCGGCTACCGCCCGACCCGTGTCGTGCCCAACGAGGTGATCCTGGAGACGATCGACTCGTCCGACGAGTGGATCCGTTCGCGCTCCGGCATCGCCACCCGCCACTGGGCCTCCGAGGAGGAGACCGTGGCCGCGATGTCCGTCGAGGCTTCCGGCAAGGCCATCGCGGACGCCGGCATCACGCCCGAGCAGATCGGCGCCGTGATCGTCTCCACCGTCTCGCACTTCAAGCAGACCCCGGCCATCGCGACCGAGATCGCCCACAAGGTCGGCGCGGGCAGGCCCGCCGCCTTCGACATCTCGGCCGGCTGCGCGGGCTTCGGCTACGGTCTGACCCTCGCCAAGGGCATGGTCGTCGAGGGTTCCGCGGAGTACGTGCTGGTCATCGGCGTGGAGCGGCTCAGCGACCTCACCGACAAGGAGGACCGCGCGACGGCCTTCCTGTTCGGTGACGGCGCCGGTGCGGTCGTCGTCGGCCCCTCCAAGGTGCCGGCCATAGGCCCCACCGTGTGGGGCTCCGAGGGCGACAAGTCCGAGACCATCAAGCAGACCGTGGCGTGGGACGAGTTCCACGCCGAGCGTCCGGAGAAGTTCCCGGCCATCACCCAGGAGGGCCAGGCGGTGTTCCGCTGGGCCGTCTTCGAGATGGCGAAGGTCGCCCAGCAGGCGCTGGACGCGGCCGGGATCTCCCCGGAAGACCTGGACGTCTTCATTCCGCACCAGGCCAACATGCGGATCATCGACTCGATGGTGAAGACCCTGAAGCTGCCGGAGAACGTCACCGTCGCCCGCGACGTGGAGACCACCGGCAACACCTCCGCCGCCTCGATCCCGCTCGCTATGGAGCGGCTCCTGGCGACCGGTCAGGCGAAGAGCGGCGACACCGCGCTCGTCATCGGCTTCGGGGCGGGTCTCGTCTACGCCGCGACGGTCGTTACCCTCCCCTAGGCACACCGGGCCATTTCGGCCCGCACGCCCCAACCTGCAGATAAACACCGAAGGAGCGCCAACATGGCCGCCACTCAGGAAGAGATCGTCAAGGGTCTCGCCGAGATCGTCAACGAGATCGCCGGTATCCCGGTCGAGGACGTCCAGCTGGACAAGTCCTTCACCGACGACCTGGACGTCGACTCGCTGTCCATGGTCGAGGTCGTCGTCGCCGCCGAGGAGCGCTTCGACGTCAAGATCCCCGACGAGGACGTCAAGAACCTCAAGACGGTCGGCGACGCTGCCGACTACATCCTCAAGCACCAGGCCTGATCGGCCGGCTCCTGTGTCGCCACCCGGCGGTGGCGCCGCTGATTCACGACCCTCTACACGTGGAGAAGATTTTCCAGTGAACTCGACCAATCGCACCGTGGTCGTCACCGGTATCGGCGCAACCACTCCGCTGGGTGGCGACTCGGCGTCGACCTGGGAAGGTCTGATGGCCGGTCGTTCCGGCGTCAAGCCTCTCGAGGGCGAACGTTTCGCCGAACTGCCCGTCCGGATCGCCGCCCTCGCGGCCGTCGACCCGGGCGACGTCCTGCCCCGCCCGCTCGCCCGCAAGCTGGACCGCTCGGCGCAGTTCGCGCTGATCGCGGCCCGTGAGGCCTGGGCGGACGCCGGTTTCACCGGCAAGGCCGGCGAGGACGAGAAGATCCAGCCCGACCGGCTGGGTTCGGTCATCGCCTCCGGCATCGGCGGCGTGATCACCCTGCTCGACCAGTACGACGTGCTGAAGGAGAAGGGCGTACGCCGCGTCTCCCCGCACACCGTGCCGATGCTCATGCCCAACGGCCCGGCGGCCAACGTCGGCCTGGAGGTCAACGCCCAGGCCGGCGTGCACACCCCGGTCTCCGCCTGCGCCTCGGGCGCCGAGGCGATCGGGTACGCCGTCGAGATGATCCGCACCGGCCGTGCCGATGTGGTCCTCGCCGGTGGCACCGAGGCGGCGATCCACCCGCTGCCGATCGCCGCGTTCGCCAACATGATGGCGATGTCCAAGAACAACGAGGAGCCCCAGAAGGCGTCGCGCCCCTACGACACCGGCCGGGACGGCTTCGTGCTCGGCGAGGGTGCCGGGGTCGTCGTCCTGGAGTCCGCGGCGCACGCCGCGAAGCGTGGCGCCAAGGTCTACTGCGAGGTGCTGGGCCAGGGTCTGTCCGCGGACGCCCACCACATCGCGCAGCCCGAGCCGACCGGGCGCGGCATCGCCGCCGCGATGCAGAACCTGCTGGACCAGACGGACCTCAAGCCGTCCGAGGTCGTTCACCTGAACGCGCACGCCACCTCGACGCCGCAGGGCGACGTCGCGGAGCTGAAGGCGCTGCGCAAGATCCTGGGCGACGACCTGGACCATGTCGCGATCTCCGCGACGAAGTCGATGACCGGTCACCTCCTCGGTGGCGCCGGCGGCATCGAGACCGTCGCGACGGTCCTGGCGCTGCACCACCGGATGGCCCCTCCGACGATCAACGTCGAGCACCTCGACGAGGCCGTGGAGGCGGACATCGTGCGTGACGAGCCGCGTCCGCTGCCGGAGGGTTCGATCGCCGCGATCAACAACTCGTTCGGGTTCGGCGGGCACAACGTGGTCCTGGCGTTCCGCAGCGTCTGACCTGCGGTCCGCAGCCCCGGTACGGCGATGCCGCCTTCCCCGCAGGGGGAGGCGGCATCGTACGTTGCGCGGGGTGCTCCCGGGGCTCCGCCCCGGCCCCCGCGCCTCACACGCCGGCGAGACCGGAACTACACCACCTGGTGGAGCCACCGCACCGGTGCGCCCTCGCCCGCGTGGCGGAAGGACTCCAGCTCGTCGTCCCAGGGCTTGCCGAGCAGCTTGGCGATCTCGGCCTCCAGATCGCTCTCGCCCCGCGCGGAGCGGGCCAGCGCGGCCCGCAGCCGGTCCTCGGGCACCAGGATGTCGCCGTGCATGCCGGTGACGGCGTGGAAGATGCCGAGGCCGGGCGTGGAGCTGTAGCGCTCGCCCTCCGACGTGGGGCTCGGCTCCGCCGTCACCTCGAAGCGCAGCAGGTCCCAGCCCCGCAGCGCGGAGGCGAGCTTGGACGCCGTGCCGGGCCGGGCCTGCCAGGAGAACTCGGCACGCCAGGTGCCGGGCGCGGCGGGTTGTCTGATCCAGTCGAGCTGGACCCGTACACCGAGGACGCCCCCCATCGCCCATTCGACATGGGGGCAGAGCGCGCGCGGTGCGGAGTGAACGTACAGAACTCCACGTGTCGTCACCGGGACCTCCAGTGTGGGACGAAGTTCGCCTTTCCCAGCGGCCTCGCGCCCGTACCGTCTCTTCTCGGCCGGATCCCGAGGTTGTCATCAGTAAACAGCATCGGGGTGAAGCTCCTGAAAAGGGACAGTATGTGACGTGATGTGATTTCCGGAAAGCCACCCGAGTGGAGCCGGGCGGGGGAACGCGCCGCTGGTTCGACGAGGAAAAGCTACCGCGCTGCGGGGGCCCAGGTGTGACGTACGGTCGGTCCCGGGCCCATCATTCGCTCAGCTTTCACCCGCCGGGGCGTCCGGGCCTTCCGACCGGTGCCACCAGGGGTTGCCGGGGGCACAACCGAGGGGACCAAGCGATGCAGGATCGTTCCGCCCGCCGCCGTTCGCGCACCGCGGCCGCCGTCCTGGCGGCAGTCTCGTTGCTCGGTACGGCCGCCCTGACCGGCTGCGACTCCGGCCGGGAGGGGACGACGAAGGGGGCGGCCGCGCAGCCGTCCGCCAGGCCGGGGCCGGTCTGGGACCGCGAGCCGGGTTCGGTGGCCGCCGTCGGCGACTCCATCACCCGCGGCTTCGACGCCTGTTCGGTGCTGGCGGACTGCCCGGAGGTCTCCTGGGCGACCGGCACCGACACGGAGGTGCGCAGCCTGGCCGTGCGGCTGCTCGGTGCGTCGGGGGCCTCCTCGCGCAGCTGGAACCACGCGGAGACGGGGGCCAGGATCGCGCAGTTGCCGGAGCAGATGGCGGCGGCGGCGAAGGAGAAACCCGATCTGGTGACGGTGATGATCGGCGCCAACGACGCCTGCCGGGACTCCGCCCGGTACATGACTCCGGTGGCCGATTTTCGCGCCTCCTTCGAGGCTTCGATGCGTCAGCTGCGGGCCACGGCGCCCAAGGCGCAGGTGTACGTGTCGAGCGTGCCGGATCTCAAGCGGCTCTGGTCGACGGGGCGCGGGAACGCGCTCGGCAAGCAGATCTGGAAGCTGGGGATCTGCCGGTCGATGCTGGCCGACGCGGACGACATGGGCGCGCCCGCGACGGCCCGGCGCGCATCGGTGCAGGACCGGGTCGTGGCGTACAACACGGTGCTCCGGGAGGTCTGCGCGAAGGATCTGCGCTGCCGTTACGACGGCGGGGCGGTCTTCGACTTCCCGTTCACCGGCGAGCAGCTCAGCCGGTGGGACTGGTTCCATCCCGGGCGCGACGGGCAGGCCAGGCTGGCGGAGATCGCCTACCGCAATGTCACCGCGGCCCGGCCCCCCGCGTAGGCTCCGTGATCATGATCACTGGTCCGGGCACGGCGATGCGTACGGAAGAGTTCGGCACCCTCGCGGACGGTACCCGGGTGCACCGCTGGACGCTGGAGCGGGACGGTACGCGGGTGCGCGTGCTGACGTACGGCGGCATCGTGCAGTCCGTCGAGGTGCCGGACCGGGACGGGGTGCGGGCCGGCATCGCGCTCGGGCTGCCCGATCTCGCCGGGTACCGGGAGTTTCCCGGCCCGTACTTCGGCGCGCTGGTCGGGCGGTACGCGAACCGGATCGGCGGGGCCCGCTTCGAGCTGGACGGGCGCGTCCACCGGCTGACGGCCAACGAGGGCCGCAACCAGGTGCACGGCGGGGCCGAGGGCTTCGACAAGCGCGTGTGGCGGGCCCGGGAGGTGGCGGACGGTGTCGAGCTGTCGCTGGTCTCCGAGGACGGGGAGGAGGGCTTCCCGGGCCGTCTGGCGGTGTCGGCGGCCTACACCCTGGACGAGGGCGGGGCGCTGCGGATCACGTACCGGGCGACGACGGACGCCCCGACGGTGCTGAACCCGACGAACCACACGTACTGGAACCTGGCGGGCGCCGGCAGTGGCAGCGCGCTCGGGCAGACGCTGCGGATCGCGGCCGGGCGGATCACTCCGGTGGACGCCGAATCACTGCCCACGGGCGAGTTCCTGCCGGTGGAAGGCACCCGGTTCGACTTCCGGGAGCCGGGGCCCCTCGGCGCGGGCTACGACCACAACTTCGTGCTGGACGGGGCGGGCACGGGTCCGGCGGCCGAGCTGTACGACGCGGCCTCGGGGCGGGTGCTGAGTGTGACCACGACGGAGCCGGGCCTCCAGCTGTACACGGCGGACCACTTCGACGGGCGGCCGTTCGGACCGTGCGCCGGGATCGCGCTGGAGACCCAGCACTTCCCCGACTCCCCGAACCGGCCCGCGTTCCCGAGCACGGTGCTGCGGCCGGGCGAGGAGTTCGTCTCGACGACCGTGTACGGATTCTCGGTGCGCTGACGGGGCGGCAGGGGGACAAAAGCCGTCCCGTCCCCCTGCCCGGCCCTGCCTATTCCTTGATGTCCAGGACCGCCGTCCGGCGCACGTCACCGAGCGAACGGGCCGCCTGCACCTCGTACGCGCCGGGGACCAGGACCCAGCCGTACGCCTCCTCGTCCCAGATCTCGTAGGCGCGCCGGTCCAGTGCGACGACCGCCTCGGCGCTCTCGCCGGGTGCCGCCTCGACCCGTGCGAAGCCGGCCAGCCGGCGGGCCGGGCGGTCGGCGGTGCCGTCCCGGGGCGCGAGGTAGACCTGGACGGTCTCGGCGCCCGGCCGGGTGCCGGTGTTGCGGACGCGGACGGTGGCGGAGTCCGGGCCGGCCTCCAGGCTCTCGTACTCCCAGGTGGTGTAGCCCAGTCCGTGGCCGAAGGGGTAGGCGGGCGTGGTGCCGGCCTTCTCCCAGGCCCGGTAGCCGACGAAGACGCCCTCGTCGTAGTGGAGTTCGCCGTCGGTCGGGGTGGTGTCGAGGACCGGTACGTCGGCGAGCACGGCCGGCCAGGTGGTGGGGAGGCGCCCGCCCGGTTCCGCGGCGCCGAGCAGCACGTCCGCGAGCGCGTGGCCGGCCTCCTGGCCGGGGAACCAGCCGAGCAGGACCGCGGCGACCTCGTCGCGCCACGGAAGCTCCACCGGGGAGCCGGAGTTGACGATCACGACGGTGTTCGGGTTGGCGGCGGCGACGGCGCGGACCAGGTCGTCCTGGTGGCCGGGGAGCCTCAGGTCGGTGCGGTCGAAGCCCTCGGACTCGACGCGTTCGGTGGTGCCGACGACCACGATCGCGGCGTCGGCGGCGCGGGCCGCCCCGACGGCCTCGGCGATCAGCTCCCGCGGGTCGCGGCGCGGGCCGAGGTGGCAGAGCGAGAACGAGACGCCGAGGACCGGCTGGTCGTCGCCCAGGGTCTCGGGGACCTGCCGCAGCGAGACCTCGACGGGTTCGCCCGCGGTGAGGGTGATCCGGCCGCGCTCCAGCGGGTTGCCGAAGAAGGCCTCGCCGGGGTCGGCGGATCCGACGACCCGGTGGATCTCGTCGTACAGGGTCTCGCCCGCGACGGTGAGGGTGAGCGCGCCGGTGCCGCGGGTGCCGAAGACGTGCTCGCCGCTGTCGCGCGGGACGAAGGTGCCGGTGATCTCGACGCTGTGCAGGTTCGCACGGGTGACGCCCTCGGGGAGGTCGTCGCCGATCCACTGGACGGTGCCGCCCCGCAGCGGTGCGGTGCCGATGACGGTGCCGGCCTCGTCGTAGCAGACCGCGGTGAACTCGAAGCCCTTCTCGGCGGGGATGAGTTCGGTGTTCGGGTCGGCGCCGATCCGGTAGTCGACGACGTCCCCGGGGAGGGCCGCGATCAGGCCGTCGAGCGGGGTGACGATGTGGTGCGGGAAGACCTGGGCGGAGCCGCCGCCGAGGACCCGGGCGTCCCGGGCGAGCGCCCCGCTGACCGCGATCCTGCGGACGGCCGCCGGGTCGATCGGGAGGGTGGCGCGTTCGTTGCGCACCAGCACGAAGGAGCGGCGGGCGATCTCGCGGGCCAGCGCGTCGCCGTCGATGCCGGCGGGGCGGGCGGTCTCGTCGACGACGGGCGGGGCGCCGTCCAGGATCCCGACGCGGGCGGCCAGCCGCAGCACATTGCGTACGGCGCCGTCGACGACGGACTCCTCGACCTCGCCCGCCCGCACGGCGTCGGCGAGCGCCTTGCCGTACACGGTCTTCGGGCCGGGCATCGCGACGTCGAGGCCGCCGTTGACGGCGGCTGCGGTGGAGCGGGCGGCCAGCCAGTCGGAGACGATGTAGCCGTCGAAGCCCCATTCGCCGCGAAGCACCGCGTTCTGCAGATAGCGGTGCTCGGTCATGGTGGAGCCGTTGACCCGGTTGTAGGCCGACATGATGCCCCAGGGGTGGGCGTTCCTGACGATCCGCTCGAACGGGGCGAGGTAGATCTCGCGCAGGGCGCGCGGGGAGACGATGTTGTCGACGGTGAAGCGGTCGGTCTCGGCGTCGTTGGCCACGAAGTGCTTGACGGTGGTGCCGACTCCGCCGTCCTGTACCCCGAGGACATAGCCGGCGCCGATCTCGCCGGTGAGGTACGGGTCCTCGCTGTACGTCTCGAAGTGGCGCCCGCCGAGCGGGGACCGGTGGATGTTCACGGTCGGGGCGAGCAGGACGTGCACCCCCTTGCGGTGGGCCTCCTGGGCGAGCAGCCGGCCGGCCCGGCGGGCCAGCGCCGGATCCCAGGTCGCGGCCAGCGCGGTGGGCGAGGGCAGCGCGACGGACGGGTCGTCGGCGCTCCAGGCGACGCCCCGGACCCCGATCGGCCCGTCGGACATCACCAGGGAGCGCAGCCCGATCTGCGGGAGCGCGGGCAGCGACCACATGTCCTGGCCGGCCAGGAGCCGTACCTTGTCGTCGAGTCCCAGCGCGGCGAGCGCCGCGTCGACCACGGCCTCGCGGACCGCATCGGGGTTGGTGGGTGTGGACGCGTCTGCCACGGCCGTGCCTCCTGGTCGGATTCTGGACTGAATACCTCCATACTGACCCCCTCACAGGTAGACCAGTAGGTTTCGTTATCATTCCGTGATTTCAAGGATGGCGTACGGTCCCTGTGCGGGACCGATGGAGCGCCGAAAGGGGCCGGGGCGATGGTGCGGGCCAGAAGTACGGAGCGCCGGGCGGAGATCGTCCGGGCCACGCTCGAAGTGATCGCCGAGCGCGGCTACCGCGGCGCCTCGCTGAGCGCCGTCGCCGAGCGGGTCGGCCTCAGCCAGCAGGGGCTGCTGCACTACTTCCCGACCAAGGAGGCGCTGCTCGTGGCCGTGCTGGAGGAGCGCGACCAGTGGGACACCGGGGGCGGCACCCGGAGCGACGGGGTCTGGCGGATCGAACTGCTGGCCTCACTGGTGGAGTACAACGCGATGCGGCCCGGCATCGTCCAGACGTTCTCGGCGCTGCTCGGCGAGAGCGTGACGGAGGGTCATCCCGCGCGGGAGTTCTTCACCCGCCGCTACACCCAGGTCCGGGCGAGCATGGCGGCGATACTGCGCGCGGAGTACGGCGAACGGCTGCCGGGCGGACTGACCCCGGAGCGTGCGGCGCCGCTGCTGGTGGCGGTGATGGACGGGCTCCAGTACCAGTGGCTGCTGGACCCGGACTCGGTGGACATGCCCGCGGCGTTCGGGGACTTCCTGGCGCTGCTGCGGCCGACCGGACCGGAGGGCCCGGAGAACCCGGAGAACCCGGAGGCCCCGGAGAACCCGTGAAGACGGACCGGGCCGGGCTCCGGCGAACCCCGCGACGGCGGACGGGGCCGAGGCTCCGCAGAACCCGTGACGGCGGACCGGACCGGAGGCCCCCGGACCCCGTGACGGCGGACCGGACCGAGGCCCGCAGACCCTCAACCATGGGCAGGATCAAGGGTCTTGGAGAACCGGCAATCATGACATGAGCTGTGACCGACCGGGGCGGAACATGATCGATCCGCTCCCCCTGCGGGTGATTTCGGGCCGGTCTACGCGCGTCCGGGCGCAGGGCACCCTCCGGGGCGCCCCAGGGTTGCCGCATGACTTCCAACCCCACAGGATCCACCCCCGGCCTGCCGTCCCGCCGCACCCTGATCACCGGTGCCACCGCCGGTGCCGCGGCCCTGGCCGCCACCGCCGCCGGCACCGCGCGCGCCGCGGCGCCCGCCGCCACCGGATCCGCCACCGCCTCCGGTGCCGCGCTCGCCCCCGCGGCCACCGGCTCCGACTGGGACACCTGCCTGGCCGTCGCCCGCGCCATCCTCGTGGTCGACGAACAGGACCGGCCACTGGTCCCCCGCTACCGCGACATCCTGCTGTCCAAGGGCCTGCCGCGCAGCAGCAAGCGCCCCAAGAAGGTGCTGATCGTCGGCGCCGGACCGGCCGGGCTCACCGCCGCCCATCTGCTCCGCAGCGCAGGGCACACCGTCACCGTCATCGAGGCCAACGGCAACCGCGTCGGCGGCCGGATCAAGACCTTCCGCAAGGGCGGCCACGAGCACGCCAAAACGCCGTTCGCGGACCCGAAGCAGTACGCCGAGGCCGGCGCGATGCGGATCCCCGACAGCCATCCGCTGGTCACCGGCCTGATGGACAGCTTCGGTCTGAAGCGCCGCCGCTTCTACCTGGTGGACGTCGACTCCGAGGGCCGGCCCGTCAACCACACCTGGATCCACGTCAACGGCGTCCGGATGCGCAAGGCCGACTACGCGGCCAAGCCCCAGGCGATCAACCGCTCGTTCGGAGTTCCCGCCGAGTTCGAGAACAAGACCGCCGCGACGATCGTGCGCGAGGCGTTCGCCCCCGTACGCAAGGAGTTCGAGGGCAAGCAGGGCCGGGAGCTCGTCGAGGGCTGGGCCCGGGTGATCCAGAAGTACGGGCACTGGTCGATGTTCCGCTTCCTGACCGAGGCGGCCAAGCTCGACGAGCGCACCATCGACCTCGTCGGCACGGTCGAGAACCTCACCTCCCGCCTCCATCTCGCCTTCGTGCACAGCTTCATCGGGGCCTCCCTGATCAGCCCGGACACCGCGTTCTACGAGCTGCCGGACGGCACGGCCACCCTGGCCGACGCGATGTACAAGCGGGTCAAGGACCTGGTCCGGCTGGACCGGCGGGCCACCAGGATCAGCTACGGACCCGACGGCGTCGAGGTCGAGACGGTCTCCGAGGGCCGCGACGGAAAGCCCTTGGTGCGGCAGAAGTTCACCGGCGACCGGGCGATCATCACCGTGCCGTTCTCCGGACTGCGCCACGTCCCCGTCACGCCCGCGCTCTCGTACGGCAAGCGGCGCGCGATCACCGAGATCCACTACGACGCGGCGACCAAGGTGCTGCTCGAATTCAGCCGCCGCTGGTGGGAGTTCGAGGAGAAGGACTGGAAGATCGAGCTGGAGAAGGTCAAGCCGGGCCTGTACGACGCCTACCGGCTGGGCAAGGCACCGGCCGACGGTTCACTGCTCGGCGCGCACCCCTCCGTACCGCCCGGCCACATCACCCCCAACCAGCGGGTGC
Organism: Streptomyces sp. CLV115; assembly: GCF_038448545.1. NCBI lineage: Bacteria > Bacillati > Actinomycetota > Actinomycetes > Kitasatosporales > Streptomycetaceae > Streptomyces > Streptomyces sp. CLV115. The sequence goes on along the minus strand of NZ_JBCEWQ010000030.1, from coordinate 12,141 downwards.
ACTACGCGGCTTCCCGGGCCACCGCCCGCAACCAGCCCGAGGCGGCGCACGTCATCGGCGGCGGATCGGTCACCGACAACGCCAACCGCTTCGTCTACCAGCCCTCCCACCCGGTCGAGGGCAGCGAGGGCGGCGTCCTCCTCGCCTCGTACAGCTGGGCCGACGACGCCCTGAAGTGGGACTCGCTGGACGACGACGAGCGCTACCCGCACACGCTCGGCGGGGTGCAGGACGTGTACGGGCAGCGCGTCGAGGTGTTCTACACGGGGGCCGGGGCCACCCAGTCCTGGATGCGCGACCAGTACGCGTACGGCGAGGCCTCGGTGCTGCTGCCGGGCCAGCACACCGAGCTCCTCGCCGATGTGCGGTCGGCCGAGGGACCGCTGTACTTCGCCGGCGACCACACCTCGGTCAAGCCGGCCTGGATCGAGGGGGCGCTGGAGTCGGCGGTCAGGTCGGCGCTTGAGGTGCACAGCAGCTGAGCCGGGACCGGCGGGCGTCGCTCAGCGGGCCAGGCCCAGGGTGACGCCCAGTCCGACGAGCACTGATCCGATGCCCCGGTTGAGGGCCTTCTGCCACTTCAGCATCGAGGTGCGCAGCCGCGAGTTCGAGAAGAACAGCGCGACCAGGGCGAACCAGCCGAAGTGGGCGGCGGACATGAACAGCCCGTAACCGGCCTGCTGCCACAGGGCGGTGTCGGGCCCGACGACCTGGGTGAAGGTCGACACGACGAAGAGCGTGGTCTTGGGGTTCAGCGCGTTGGTGAGGAAGCCGGTGCGCAGGGCCCCGAGCCGCGTCAGCTGCGGCTTGGTCTCCAGGTCGACGTCGAGGTCACCGCGGGCGAAGAAGGTCCGCAGGCCGATGTAGACGAGATAGCCCGCGCCGACCAGCTTGATCGCGGTGAACAGGGCGGTCGACGAGGCGATCAGCAGCCCGACGCCGAGCATCGTGTACGTGACGTGGACGAGGACGCCGGCGGCGACCCCGGCGGCGGCCATGAGCCCCGTCGTACGTCCGTAGAGGCAGCTGTTGCGGATGACCATCGCGAAGTCCGCGCCCGGGCTGATGACGGCGAGAACGGTGATGACGGCGACGGCGACGAGTTCGGTCATGGGCGAGTGTTCTCCTCAGTCCTTGTCGAGGGTGTACGGGGCCGGGGTCTCGTCCTCGTCCTCGGCGGGCGCGACCAGGTCGCGCGCCAGCAGCGTCGCTCCGGCGACGGCACCCGGCATCAGGAACACGGCGACGAACGGGACCAGGAAGGCGAGCCCCAGCGGTACGCCGAAGCCGAGGGTCAGCAGCCGCCGGCCGCGCAGCAGCGCGAGCCGGTCGCGCAGCACCATGCCGCGGCGCTGGAGCGCGACGGCGGTGAGCTCCTCGGCGAGGAAGTAGCCGGTGACGCAGAAGCCGAGCACGGGGACGACCGTCTGGCCGAGCACCGGGACGAATCCGAGGGCGAAGAGCAGCACCGAGTAGAGCCCCACCCGGACCAGGATGCGGGCGCTGTCGCGGGCGGAGATCCACAGCTCCCGCCAGAGCGGCAGCCCGGACTCGGGGACGTCGCCGCCCTCGGTGCGGTCGACCTGCTCGGAGAGCGACTCGTAGAAGGGCTGGCCGACCAGCAGGGTCACGGCGGTGAAGGTGATCACGGCGAGGAAGAGGCCGAGACCGAAGACCAGTACGGTCAGGGTGTTGCGCAGCAGCCCGAGCCAGGGCGAGGACCAGTCGTCGGCGAACGGGGTCGCCCAGTCCACGAGGTCGTCCGCGCCGTAGCCGAGGCCGACCAGGGCACCCGCGTACAGCACGAGTGTGATGAGTCCGGGCAGCAGCCCGAAACCGAACCAGCGCCCGTGCCGGACGGCCCAGCGCTGTCCCTTTGCCAAGTAGCCGAAGCCCGCACCCAGATCACGCATGGCGTCAGCGTACTGGTGGCGAAGGGGGCCGTTGACCTGGGAGTTGGGGCGGGGCACGGGCCGCCGGACGGTTTGTCCCCAATGGTCGGCGGGCGTTGCCGCGAGGGGCGACGGCGAAGGGCCGCACCCCGTTCGGGAGTGCGGCCCTTGGCCTGTCGCGGACGGCCGGTCAGGCGACCGACAGCTCGACCTTGATGTTGCCCCGGGTGGCGTTCGAGTACGGGCACACCTGGTGGGCCTTCTCGACGAGCGCCTGCGCGGTGGCGGTGTCGACGTTCGGGATGGTGGCGCTGATCGCCACCTCCAGGCCGAAGCCGCCCTCGGCCGTCTTGCCGATGGAGACCTCGGCGGTCACCGTGGAGCCGGTGATGTCCGCCTTCTCCTGGCGGGCCACGACGCCGAGCGCGCCCTGGAAGCAGGCGCTGTAGCCGGCCGCGAAGAGCTGCTCGGGGTTGGTGCCCGCGCCGCTTCCGCCCATGGCCTTCGGCGGGTTCACGACGACGTCGAGGTTGCCGTCGTCGGACGAGACGCGGCCGTCACGGCCGTTCTCGGCGGTGGCGACGGCGGTGTAGGCAACGGTTATGTCCTGAATGGTCATGCTGAGGATTCCTCCTGCTGTGCGCCGCGACTCGCGCCCACGATCGCGACGGCCTGTGGATGAGCCTAACGGGTCCGCCCAAGCGGCTGTCAGGCGAGGGAGACGATCATCTTCCCGGTGTTCTCGCCGCGCAGCAGACCGAGGAAGGCGTCGAAGCCGTTCTCGATGCCCTCGACGAAGGTCTCGCCGTACTTCAGCTCGCCCGAGGCCAGCAAGCCGGCGACCTCCTGGACGAACTGCGGCTGGAGGTCGGCGTGGTCGCCGACGAGCATGCCCTGGATGCGCAGCCGCTTGCCGATGACGAGGGCGAGGTTGCGCGGGCCGGGGGTCGGCTCGGTCGCGTTGTACTGGGCGATCATTCCGCAGACGGTGACGCGGCCGTGCAGGTTGAGCGAGGAGATCGCCGCTTCGAGGTGCTCGCCGCCGACGTTGTCGAAGTAGACGTCGATGCCGTCGGGCGCGGCCGCGCGCAGCTGGTCGGCGACCGGGCCGTTCTTGTAGTTGAAGGCGGCGTCGAAGCCGTACTCCTCGACGAGGAGCTTGACCTTCTCGTCGGAGCCGGCCGAGCCGATGACCCGTGAGGCGCCCTTGATCCTGGCCATCTGGCCGACCTGGCTGCCGACCGCGCCGGCCGCGCCGGAGACGAAGACGGCGTCGCCCGGCTTGAAGGAGGCGACGTCGAAGAGGCCCGCGTAGGCGGTGAGCCCGGTCATGCCGAGCACGCCGAGGTAGGCGGAGAGCGGGGCGAGCGAGGGGTCGACCTTCACGGCGTGCTTGGCCGGGACGTCGGCGTACTCGCGCCAGCCGAGACCGTGCAGGACGTGGTCGCCGACCGCGAAGCCGTCGGCGTTCGAGGCGATGACCTCGCCGACCGCTCCGCCGTCCATGGGGTGGTCGAGCTTGAAGGGCGGGGTGTACGACTTCACGTCGTTCATCCGGCCCCGCATGTAGGGGTCGACCGAGAAGTGCACGTTGCGGACGAGGACCCGGCCCTCGCCGGGAGCGGCGACCGGGACCTCACGCAGCGCGAAGTCCTCGGCCTTCGGCCAGCCGTGGGGGCGGGCGACGAGGTGCCATTCACGGCCGGACGTGGGAAGTGCTGCTGACATGGGCTCGGGTTCTCCTCGAAGTCCTACGCGGTGGGGGGGGAGGCTCCGGCCGGGGCGGTCGGTGCCGTACCGGGGAAGTGAAATACTTCATGTGGTGAAACAACCATGCTCCTGAATATTTCATGTTGTCAAGCAACCGGCTATCCTGGGTGTCATGGCCACCACCCGCACAGACCCGCTGACCCTCGAAGTCGTCGAGCTCATCGGCACCGTCGTGGCGCGCTACTACGAGGAGTACGACGAGGCGGCGGCGGCCCACTCGCTCACCGGTGCGCAGGCGCGGGTGCTCGGGCTGCTCTCGCTGGAGCCGATGCCCATGCGCAGGATCGCCCAGAAGCTGAAGTGCGAGCCGTCCAACGTCACCGGCATCGTCGACCGGCTGGAGACCCGCGGCCTGGTGGAGCGCAGGCCGGACCCGGCCGACCGGCGGGTGAAGCTGGCCGCTCCCACGGAGCTGGGCGCGCGGACCGCGCAGCAGCTGCGCGATTCGCTCACCTTCGCCCGGGAGCCGCTGGCCGGGCTGTCGGACGGGGACCGGGCGATGCTGCGGGACCTGCTGCGCCGGATGCTCGGCGAGCCGGCACCGTCCGGCGGCCGGGGCCCCGGTACGGAACCGTCGAAGCCGTGACCGCTCCCTTCGGCCCCCGTGAGTTCCAGCTGGTCCTGCTGCGCCGGATGGCCGACCACCAGCCCGGCCTCGTCGAGGACGCCCGGCACGAGCTGGAGCCCCGGGCCACGCTCGCCGAGATGCGGGAGGCCAACCGCCGCTGGCAGGCCATGGTGCGGGCGCCCGGCGGGCGGGGCGCGCTGCGCCGCTACCGCTCGGTGCTCGGCGAGCCCGCCTCGTCCGTCCGCCGCACCGTCGGCGACCTGGAGTGCGACGCGCTGCGGTGGCCGACGGTGCTGTGGCCGGACCTGTGGTTCGAGGTGATGGTCGCGCCGGGCGGCGCGGTGTGGAACGAGTGGCTGGTCCGGGCGCCGGGAGCACCGGGCCCCGAGCTGCGTACGGTCGCGGATCTGCGCCCCTGGTCGAGCACGGTCGACGAGGTCGCGCGGGCCTTCGCGCCGGCCCGCCCGCTGGAGGGCGGCGCGCCGACCCGGTGGGCGCTCGCGATCACCGCGCCGGACACGGGCGAGCCGTACGTCGCCGAGTTCACCTGGGGGCTCCTCCAGCGGCTGCTGCCGGGCTGATCAACGCGTACCGCGGCCTTCTGCCGGCCCGTCAGCCCGGTCCCTCCGACGGCTCAGCCCAGCGCGCGCCAGGACTCCGAACGGCGCACGCTTGCGGGACAGAACCGGCTGCCGCCGGTGTCATCGTCCGCGCTCTCGGGAGACCTGCCGTGACCGTCAGTCTTGAGCAGTTGCGCCGCTGCCATGTCGCCGTCGACCTCGGGGCCGCCCGGACCCGGGTGTACGTCAAGGGCCTCGGGCTCGTCGTCGACGAGCCGAGCGTCGCCGCGGTGAACACCCGTACCGGGTCGCTCATCGCCGTCGGCGCGCTCGCCGAACAGATGACGGGCCGCACTCCCGACTACATCCGGGTGGCCCGCCCGGTCACCGGCGGGACCGTCGTCGACATCGAGATGGCCCAGCGCATGCTCCGCCATCTGCTCGGCGAGAAGCTCCGCCGGCAGCTGCGCCGCAAGCCGCGGCTGCGGGCCGCCGCCTGCACCCCGCACGACAGCGATCCGCTCGCCCAGCGGGCCGCCGTGGAGACGATGGTCGGGATCGGTGCCCGGCGGGTCGAGCTGGTCGACACCCTGATCGCGGCGGCCGTCGGCTGCGGACTGCCGGTCGAGCAGCCGACCGCCACCATGATCATGGTGTGCGGGGCGGCGACCACTCAGATCGCGGTGCTCTCGCTCGGCTCGATCGTCAGCGCCGTACGCATCCCGGTGGGCGGCGACGCCATCGACCACACGGTGATCCAGTATCTGCGCCAGCACCACGAGCTGATGCTGCCGAGCCAGTCCGTGCGCCCGCTGCAGCTGGCACTCAGCGGCAGCGGCCTCACCGCGAAGGGGCCCACCACGACCGAGATCCACGGCCGTGACGTGGCGACCGGTCTGGCCCGCTCGGTGCAGGTGGACACCGCCGCCGTGCGGGAGGCCATCCACGCCCCGCTCACCGCGGTGCTGGACGGGCTCGGCAAGATCCTGCGCGACTGCCCGCCCGATCTGGTGGCCGACCTCGCGGACTGCGGGATCATGATGGTCGGCGGCAGCGCGCTGCTGCCCGGGCTCGACCAGATGCTGCGGGACGCTACGGGCGTGCCGGTGCACATCGCGGAGCGGCCGGACGTCTGCGCGGTGCTGGGGCTCGGCGCCATGCTGGACGGGAAGATCGAGCCGATGGTCCTCGACCCGCTGGCCTGCTGAGCACCGCGGGCGTGCGGCGCATGACCGAAGAGACGGCGGACGCGGGACCGTGCGGGGCGGCCCCGGCGGCCCCCGCCCCGGAGAAACCGGCGCTGTCGATGCTCCTGGAAGCGGTGCTGAGCATCGGTTCCGACCTCGAACTGCGGACCATGCTCCAGCAGATCGTGGACACCGCGACGGCCCTGACCGGGGCCCGGTACGGCACGCTCGGCGTGCTCGACCCGGAGCGCGGCACCATCGGCGAGCTGTACACCTCGGGGCTCGAAGGGACGGGCGGGCTGCCGCCCGGCGATCCGCCGAAGCGCCCCTTCCTCGCGGCGCCGATCCGGGTGCACGGCCAGGTCTTCGGCAACCTCTGCCTCACGGAGAAGCACCCCGGCGGGTTCACCGACCCGGACACGGCGGTACTCGGCGCGCTGGCCTCGCGGGCCGGGATCGCGATCGCCAACGCCCGGCTGTACGCGGCGGCCCGGCAGCGGGAGCACTGGATCGAGGGGGCGGCCGCCGTCACCACCGCGCTGCTGACCGGCGGGAGCGCGGCCGACGCGCTGATGACCGTCGCCGAACGGGCCAGGACGCTCGCCGACGCCTGTGCGGGGGTCATCCTCCAGCCGAACGAGGAGGGCGGGATGGAGATCGTCACCGCGTCCACGCTCGACGACCCGGCCGGGATCGTCGGTACGACCATCGCGCCCGGCTCCGCGGTACTGGTCCAACTGCTCGGCGGGGAACCGGTGTTCATCGAGGACTCGGCGACCGATCCGCGGATGACGACGCATGTGCGCTCGCGCTTCGGCCCCAGCATGATGCTGCCGCTGCAGAGCGGCGGCCGGCTGATCGGCACCCTCGCCCTGCCCCGGCGGCGCGGCGACCGCCCGTACACGGCCGTGGACCGGCTGCTGGCCACCCAGTTCGCCTCGCAGGCCGCGCTGGCGCTGGTCCTGGCGGACGCCCGGCACGACCGGGAACAGCTCGCGGTGTACGAGGACCGGGACCGGATCGCCCGCGATCTGCACGATCTCGTGGTCCAGCGGCTGTTCGCGACCGAGATGATGCTGGAGTCGACCCGCCGCAGGGCCGCCGCCCCGGACACCGACGAGCTGCTCGGCAGGGCCGTGGACGAGCTGGACTCCACCATTCAGGAGGTGCGGACGGCGATCTTCGCCCTTCAGCAGCCGCCCGCCGAGGCTCCCGCGACCTTCCGCGGCCGGGTGCTGCGGGAGACCGCGGGCGCCGCCGCCGTACTCGGCTTCCAGCCGTCGGTGCACTTCACCGGGGCGGTCGACGCGCTGGTCCGGGAGCCCGTGGACCGGCAGCTGCTCGCCGCGCTGCGCGGCGCGCTCGCGACAGCGCACCGACGGGCCGGGGTGTCGGCGATCGAGGTGTCGGTGGACGCGACAACCGAGCTGCCGGACGGGCGGGCCGCGGTCCGGCTGACGGTCGCCGACGACGGGCGCGAGGAGGACGGCTCGCGCTCGCCGACCGTCAGCTGGCAGGCGCCGCTCTGAGCGCGACCCGGGTGTTGGAGTGGGCGACCCCGGCCTCCCGCTTCAGCCGGCGCAGCAGCCCGTCCAGGGCGGCGGTGTCGGCGACGGTGGCCCGTACGAGATAGTCGTGGCCGCCGGTCACATGGACCACCTCGGTGATGCCGGGCAGGGCGAGCACCGCCCGCTCGAACACCTCGTTGGTCGTGTCGATGCGCAGCGTCACATCGATGAAGACGACGAGGCCGGTACGGGTGTCGGCGGCCGGATCGATGATCACGGTGAAACCGCGGATGACACCGTCGCGGCGCAGTCTGCGCACCCGGTCGGCCGCCGCGTTGGCGCTGAGCCCCACCCGTACGCCCAGATCACGGTACGAGATCCGGGCATCCTCCTGGAGGATGCCGAGGATTTCCCTGTCCAGCCGGTCCATACTGCGATTGTCGCAGCTTTGTCCGGTTCGTGACTGTGCAAGTCGCGTCCGGCCGTACCCCGCCCCCGTACCCGGCCCCCTGCCGGCGGGTGACCCGCATGGCGCATCCCGGCAGGCCCGCGGCCTCCGCCCGCCCTTGACTGAAGGGGTGGATACAGCCGTCAAACAGTCCTCCGCCCCGGTCGACGCGCCGTCCCCGGCCGCCTACCGCAACCTTCTGATGGCCACGATCGGTTTCGGGCTCACCTTCTGGGCCTGGAATCTGATCGCGCCGCTGTCCGGGGACTACAAGGAACGGCTGGGGCTGACCTCGTTCGAGCAGTCGCTGCTGGTGGCGGTGCCGGTGCTGGTGGGTTCGCTGGGCCGGATCCCGGTGGGCGCGCTGACCGACAAGTACGGCGCACGGCTGATGTTCCCGCTGGTCTCGGCGCTCACCATCGTGCCGGTGCTGCTGCTGATCCCGGCACGGGACTCCTACGGCGCGATGCTCGCCGTGGGCTTTCTGCTGGGTCTGGGCGGCACCACGTTCGCGATCGGCATCCCCCTGGTCAACTCGTGGTTCCCGCCCGCCAAACGCGGCCTCGCGCTCGGGATCTTCGGCATGGGCATGGGCGGTGTCGCGCTGTCCGGGTACTTCACCCCGAGGATCGCCGAGCACGGCGACAACCTGCCGTACCTGGTGGTCGCGGCGGCGCTCGTGGTGTACGCGGCACTGGCCGCGGTGCTGGTCGGCGACCGGCCGGGCCGCCCGGTGCCGACCGACTCGCTCGCCCACCGGCTGGCCGACGCCGGACGGCTGCGGGTCACCTGGGAGCTGTCCGCGCTGTACGCGATCGGGTTCGGCGGAATCGTCGCGTTCGGCGTCTACCTCCCCACCTATCTGAAGACCTGGTACGACCTGTCGCCCACCGACGCCGGCACGAAGGCCGCCGGATTCGCCCTGGTCACGGTCGTCTTCCGGCCGATCGGGGGCTGGCTGTCGGACCGCGTCCACCCGGCCGTGGTCACGGCCGGGGCACTCGGCCTGGCCGCCCTGATGGCGATCGTCCAGGCCTTCGACCCGCCGCTGGCCCCGGGCGGCACGATCGCGCTGCTCTGCATGGCGGCGGGCCTGGGCACCGCGAGCGGCAGCGTCTTCGCCCTGGTCTCGCAGGTGACCCCGCAGGCGAAGGTGGGCAGCGTGACCGGGATCGTCGGCGCGATGGGCGGCCTGGGCGGCTTCGTGCCACCGCTGGTGATGGGCGCGATCTACAGCGCGAAGGGCTCGTACTCGATCGGCTTCATGCTGCTGTCGGACCTGGCACTGGCGGGGTGCGTGTACGCGTACGGCCGCATGCGCGGACTCAAGCGGGACTAGGACGTCGTCCCTCCTTCCGATTGCCGGTCGATCCAAGTCCGCGCTTCCGGCTCAGCCCATAAGGTGCGGTGGGTGACTCCTCTTCTCTCTGTGCCGGATGACGGTTCGACCCGGGAAGCCACCCGGTTCGGCGAACACACCATGACCTACGACCGGTTGGCCACCGCCTCCACCGCGCTCGCCGGGCGTCTCGCCGGGGCCGGGCGGGTCGCGGTCTGGGCCACCCCCACCCCCGAGACGGTGGTCGCCGTCGTGGCCGCGCTGCGTGCCGGGGTACCGGCGGTTCCGCTCAACCCGAAGACGGGGACGCGCGAACTCGCCCACATCCTGGCCGACAGCGAACCGGCCGTGGTGCTGGCCGGGGCGGGCGACACGCTCCCGCCGGTGCTGGACGCGCTGGACCGCATCGACGTCGACACGGCCGGGGAGGGCGCCGGCACCACGCTCCCCGAGCCCTCCCCCGAATCCCCCGCGCTGATCGTCTACACCTCCGGGACCACCGGCCCGCCCAAGGGCGCGATCCTGCCCCGGCGGGCGATCGCCGCCTCGCTCGACGCGCTGGAGGACGCCTGGCAGTGGACCGGCGACGACGTGCTCGTCCACGCCCTGCCGCTGTTCCATGTGCACGGCCTGATCCTGGGCGTGCTCGGGCCGCTGCGCCGGGGCGGCTCGGTGCGGCACCTGGGCAGGTTCTCCACCGACGGGGTGGCCCGGGAGCTTTCGTCCGGCGGCACCATGCTCTTCGGCGTGCCGACGATGTACCACCGGCTGGCCGAGGCCCTCGACGGCCCCGGGGCGGACGGGCTGGCGAAGGCGCTGGCCGGCGCCCGGCTGCTGGTGTCCGGGTCGGCCGCGCTGCCGGTGCACGACCACGAGCGGATCGCTGCCGCCACCGGCCGCCGGGTCATCGAGCGGTACGGCATGACGGAGACCCTGATGAACACGGGCGTCCGGGCCGACGGCGAACCCCGGCCCGGAACGGTCGGCGCACCCCTGCGCGGCGTGGAGCTCCGTCTGGTCGAGGAGGACGGCACCGTCCTGCCCGGGGACGGCAGCGGCCCCGACACCATCGGCGAGATCCAGGTACGCGGCCCGAACCTCTTCACCGGCTATCTGAACCGCCCCGACGCCACCGCCGCCGCGCTCACCGAGGACGGCTGGTTCCGCACCGGGGACATGGCCACCCGGGACGCCGACGGCTATGTGCGGATCGTCGGGCGCAAGGCCACCGACCTGATCAAGAGCGGCGGTTACAAGATCGGCGCCGGGGAGATCGAGAACGCGCTGCTGGACCACCCCGGCGTCCGCGAGGCCGCCGTCACCGGTGAACCGGACCCGGACCTGGGCGAGCGGATCGTCGCCTGGGTGGTGCCGGCCGACCCGGCGGCGCCGCCCTGCGAGCAGGAGCTCGCGGACCATGTGGCCGCCCAGCTGTCCCCGCACAAGCGCCCGCGCACGGTCCGCTACCTGGACGCGCTGCCCCGCAACGACCTCGGCAAGATCATGAAGCGGTCGCTCCATGGCTGAGCGTCCGACGGCGAGAGCGGCGATCACGGCACTCACCACGGAGTTCGAGGAGCTCACGTCCGGCTGCGGTGCTCCGGACGACACCGGGGACGGGCCGCTCTCCTGGGCCGGATACGGGGAATCCCGGGCCCGCGCCACCGCCCGTACCGGCGAGGAGGAGTCCGTCGTCCACGGCATCGCCTCGCTCGGCGGCCGGTTCTGCGTCCTGGTCTCGTTCGAGTTCGGCTTCCTGGGCGGTTCGCTGGGGCAGCGCACCGGGGACCGGCTGGTGGCCGCGTACGAGGCTGCCCGGACCCGGGGGCTGCCGCTGGTCTCACTGATCGCGACGGGCGGCAGCCGGATGCAGGAGGGCATGGTCGCCCTGACCCAGCTCCAGCGGGTGGCCCGCGCCTCGGCGCGGCTGCGGGCGGCGGGCCCGGCCCAGATCGCGGTCCTGCGCGACCCGACGACGGGCGGCGGCTGGGCCACGCTGGGGGCCGGCGCCGATGTGATCCTGGCGCTGCCGGGCGCCCAGGTCGGGTTCGCCGGTTCCCGGGTACGGCCGCCGGACGCGGACCCGCACGCGTACACCGCCGAGGGCCAGCTGGCGGCGGGCCAGGTCGACGCGGTCGTCCCGCCGGACGAGCTCCCGAGGACGGTGGGCCGCTGGCTGCGGGCGCTGCACCTCCCGGACGCCCCGGAGCCCCCCGCCCCGGTGCCGGAGGCCCTCTCCACGGCCGGGCTCCCGGTGACCGGCACGGACGCGGTACGGCAGGCCCGCTCACCCTCCCGGCCGCGCGCCGAGGCGTATCTGGACGCCTATTTCGCATACCGGCTGCCGCTCGTCGGCGACCGCTGCGGGGGCACGGACCCGGGGCTGCTCGCCGGTTTCGGGGGGCGGGACCGCCGGTCGATCGCGTACGTGGCCCAGTGCGGCACCGCGATCCGCCCGGCCGGCTACCGCACGGCGGCCCGGGTGATCCGGCTGGCGGACCGGATCGGCGTCCCCGTGCTCACCCTGATCGACACCCCCGGCGCGGCCAACGACGCGGCGGCGGAGCGGGCCGGCGCGGGCGCCGCCATCGCCGACGCCTTCGCGGCGATGGCCGAGGCCCGGGTCCCCGTCACCACCCTGGTGATCGGCGAGGGCGGCTCGGGCGGCGCGCTGGCGCTGGCGGCGCCGGGGAACACCCATGTCACCCGGGACAGTTACTTCTCGGTCATCGCCCCGGAACTGGCGGCGGCGATCCTGAAGCGCACCCCCGACGAGGTGCACGCCACGGCCGACCAGCTGCGGCTGCGCCCCCAGGACCTGGTGGAACTGGGCTTCGCCCGCTCGGTGGTGGGGCCGCCCGGGGAGTGA
>NZ_JBCEWQ010000029.1:0-68960 GCF_038448545.1 Streptomyces sp. CLV115 | reverse complement strand
GGTACGCGCCGGTCCGGGGCATGGTGGATGGCGGGCCACCACGGTGGCCCGCGGTGAGCACATCCGCCGCGAGCGCCGCGGTGTCGTCGAGCAGCGCGGAGAAGTCGGCGGCCAGCGGGTTTTCGGCGGCGAGGGCGTCGAGGGCGGTGGTCCGCGCGCCGTCCGCCGCTCGGCGCGGCGGCGGGGCCAGGGCGGCGCCGAGCGCCGTGCGTGTGGGTTCGTCGAGGGAGATCAGGGCGCCGCCGAGGTCGAGCCTGACCGGGCGGTGCGTGGCCTTGCGCGCAGGAGTGGGGTCAAGTGCGGTCCGGTCCGGTTCGGCTCCGTCGGCCCACAAGGCGGTGGCGACGCGGCGCAGTTGGGGAAGGCCGGAGCGGTGCGGGGAATGGGCGGCGACCACGAGGTGGTCAAGGCCTCGCAGTGTGTCGGCGATCAGCGAGCCGACCTGGCCGGCTCCGAGTTGGACGAAGGCGCGGAAACCGGCCGCGTACATGGCCTCGATCACCTGGCGGAAGCGGACCGGTTCCAGAAGGTGCCGCACGAACAGCTCGCGTATCTCCTCCGGTCGCGAGGGGTACTCCCCCACCGTGGTGGCGGACCAGACCGGCAGCCGCGCGGGGTGCAGCCCGTAGGTGTCCGCCGCCTTCCGTATCGGGTCCAGATAGGGCCGGAGCATGGGAGTGTGGAAGCCTGACCGGAACGGCAGGACCTGCGAGATCGCGCCCTTTGCGCGGAAGTGGTCGACGAATTCGTCGACCGCGGCCGACGGGCCGCAGATCATGGACTGGTGGGGTGAGTTGTCGTGCGAGAGGACAACCTGCGTCTGCCCTTCAAGGGCCTTCATGACGCGATCGGCGGGCTCACCGATCACTGCGAAGGCCAGGCCCGGCACGCGCAGCGCGTCCGGATCGAACGAAGCGAGGAAGGCATCGACCTCCGTCCGGGCATGAATCCCGGCGACGGCCATGGCGGTCCACTCGCCCAGGCTGTGTCCGGCGAGCGCGTCGGGCACGACGTCCATCCGCTCCAGTGCGGCGTGCAGAAGGCGGCCGAGCTGGAAGACGCCAGTGCCCTGGCGGCCGATGTCGCCGACCTTGACATCGGTGCCGGAGAGCGACCGCGACAGGCCGAAGTGGCGTGCGACATCGTCGCAGTTGTCGTCGAATTCGGCTTCGAGCCCGGGAAACACGAAGGCCAGGCGGCCACCGGTGTCACCCAGCAGCGGCTCGGGGACGAACCACAGGTCGTTCCTGCCGCGCCACGGTGAGCCCCGGCCGACCACCTTGCGGGCCAGGGCGAGACGTTTGGCCGTCGGGTCCACCAAGCCGAGCCGGACCGGACCGGCGGGCTGGGGTCCGGTCTCGTCCGGCGCGGTGGCGAGGAGGGCTGCGTCGTCGCGGTCCAGCATGCGGGCCAGTTCGGCGGGCGTCGCGGCGGCCAGCCGCAGCACCCGTTCGGGCTCGCGCACCACGGTGGCGGGTCCGCCGGTGCCGGAGGCGGGTGCGGCGGTGAAGGCGGGCTGTTCCAGGACGACATGGGCGTTGATGCCGCCGAAGCCGAAGGCGTTGACCGCGGCACGGCGTACGGGGCTGTGGGGGTCGGTCACCCACGGCACCGCGGCGTCCGCGGTGGTGAAGCGGGTGCGGGCGAGTGCCGGGTGCGGGTCGTCGCAGTGCAGGGTCGGTGGAAGGACCCCGTGGTGCACGGCGAGAGCGGCCTTGATGAGTCCGGCGATCCCGGCGGCCGGCATCGTGTGACCGATCATGGACTTCACCGAGCCGATCACGCCGCGGGGCGTGTCACCCGGCGGGCCGAAGACCGCAGCGACCGTGTCGAGTTCGGCGGCGTCCCCCGCCGGGGTGGCAGTGCCGTGGGCTTCCAGCAGCCCGACGGCACCGGGCTCGGCGGGGTCCTGGCCGGCACAGCGCCACGCCTCGCGGATCGCCTCGGCCTGGCCCGCGGAGTCCGGGCTGAGCAGACTGCCGGTGCGACCGTCGCCCGCGACACCGGTGCCGGTGATCACGGCGTAGATCCGGTCGCCGTCGCGCTCGGCGTCGGCGAGCCGTTTGAGCACCACGACGCCGGTGCCCTCGCCGATGAGCACCCCGTCGGCGTCCCGGTGGAACGGCCGGATGCGCTCGCTCCGGGACAGTGCGCCGAGTTGGGAGAACACACTCCACAGCGTGATGTCGTGGCAGTGGTGGACTCCGCCGGCCAGGACGACGTCGCACCGGCCGCTCTCCAGCTCGCGGGCCGCATGGTCGACCGCGATGAGCGAGGAGGCGCACGCCGCGTCCACCGTGTAGGCCGGGCCCCGCAGGTCCAGGCGGTTGGCCAGCCGGGAGGCGGCCAGATTGGGCACGAGGCCGATGGCCGACTCCGGTGCCTCTGGGCCCAGTCGGTCGGTGAAGGCGCGGCGCACCTCCTCGATGCGCTGTTCCCCGAGGTCCGGCAGGAGTTCCCGCAGCGTGTGCACGAGCTGGCCGGCGGTGCGCACCCGCTGGTCGAGGCGTACCAGGCCGGGGGTGAGATAGCCGCCACGGCCCAGGATCACTCCGGTGCGGCGCCGGTCGGCAAGGAGTCGGTCGGCGCCGCCGGCGTCCTGGACCGCCTGGGACGCCACCCGCAGCACGATCAGCTGGTCGGGCTCGGTGGCCTGCACGGAGGCGGGCATGACGCCGAAGGCGGTGACGTCGACGTCGGCGATGCCGTCGATGAAACCTCCACGCCGGCAGTACACCCGGTCGGCACGGCGTTCGCCGTCCGGGGCGTAGTACGCGGCGTCCCAGCGGGTCGCGGGGGCATCGGTGATCGCGTCGACGCCGTGGACGATATTGCGCCAGTACGTGGCGAGGTCGGGCGCTCCCGGGAAGAGCGCCGCCATGCCGACGATGGCGATCGGGCGATTTCCGGGCATCGCCGCGGTCACCACCCCGAGGCGGTGTAGACGACGGCGGTGCTCTCCTGCGGACCCCAGGCCAGTTCGCGCAGCAGGCTGATGGCGCCCTCGTCGGGATCGATGAGACGGATGCCGCGTGCCGCGTAGCTGCGCATCAGTTCCGGGGTGACCATGCCGTTGTTGGTCCCGGTGGGCGCCCACGGGCCCCAGTGGACGGTGAGCCCGCGGCGGTCGGTCCCGTCCCCCCAGTTGCGGCCGATGGTTTCGAGGGCGTCGTTGGCGGCGGCGTAGTCGGTCTGGCCGCGGTTGCCCAGGGTGGCCGCGATGCTGCCGAACAGCACCGCGAGGCGGGGGCCGTGCGAGAGCCCGCCGACCGCGTCGAGCACGGTCCTGGCGCCGTCGGCCTTGGTGCTGAAGACCCGGTGGAAGGATTCCGGGGACTTCTCGGCGAGCAGCTTGTCCTCGATCACACCGGCCGCGTAGACGACCGCGTCGAGCCTGCCGTGTTCGGCGTGCACGTTCTTCACCGCACGGTGCACCGCTTCGGCGTCGAGCACGTCCACGCAGTGGTAGCGCACGCGGCTGCCCAGCCGGGTGAGTCGGCGGACGGTGTCACGGACCTCGCGCTCGGCCTGGATCCTTCCGATCCCCCGCTCGACCTGGGCCGGGGACTTCAGGCCGCTCGCGATGAGGGCGGCTCGGAGTTCGGCGTCGGTGCCGGCGGCCGTTGCGGGGGTTTCCTCCAGGGAGGGGAGCGGGGTGCGGCCGAACAGTTCCAGGCGGCAGCGGGCGGCGGTGGCGAGCGCGGTGGCGAACCGGGCGGTGATGCCCCGGGCCCCGCCGACGAGGAGTACCACCGACTCGTGGTCGAGTCCGAGGGCCGCCGCCTCGGCGGCGCCGTCGTCGGAGGGTCCGGCTCCGGCGCCTGCCAGGATGCCGCGGTCGGTCTCGGTCATCCGCAGCCCGCGGCGGGTGTGACCCGTGCGCAGCACGACCGGCTCGCGGTCGGCGACGGTCAGCTCCGCGACGATCGCGTCGGCCGCGGCGGACGGGTCTGCTCCGGCGGGCTGTTCGACGACGCGTGCGACGGTCTGAGGGTATTCCCGCGACAGCGAGCGGAAGAGTCCGCGCAGTCCCTCGGAGGCACCGGCGGCCAACACCCAGCGCGCGCCGATGGCCAGGGCGGACTGGTAGAGGGGCACGGCACCGGGCAGTACCGGCTCGTGGGCGGGGCCGCCGTCCGGGGAGGCGAGGTGGATCAGGCCGTCGAAGCGCCCGTCATCAGGTACCTCGGTGGCGGTCACCGCCCGGGCACCGTGGGAGTCGAGCCGCTCGGAGACGGCCGCTGCGAGCGGGCCCCCGCCGATGACCAGGAAGGTTCGTCCGGAGAGTTCGGTGGGCTCCGGGGCGGCGGGCGCGAGGTCGAACTCTGCCATCACGAGCCGCTTGGGGGCCATGACGACTGCTTCGGCGTCAGCGGGTGGAGCGGCAGGGTCGACCGCGGCGGGCCCGGGGGCAGCGGTCTCGGACGGTGGGGTGTCGTCCCGCCGTGCGGCGACGATCAGTTCGGCGATGCCCGCCGCGGTGCGTGCCTTGGCCAGTTCCTCCATGTCGACGCCGTCGGTGGTGGGCAGGTGGAGCCGTCGGGCGAGCTGTCCGGCGATCTCGGCGCGCTTGATGGAGTCGACGCTCAGGTCGGCCTCCAGGTCCAGGTCGGGTTCGATCATGTCGGCCGGGTAGCCGGTTCGCTCGCCGATCACCTCCAGGACAGCGGCGAGGACCGCGTCCGCGGTCAGTTCGGCCGGCTCCGGGTCCGGTGCGGGCTGCGGAACGGCGGGCTCGGGAACAGCCGTCCCGGCAGGTGCGGCGGGCCCGGGGAGCACGGTCGCGGTCAGCGCACGGGGCGCGTGCTCCACGGGCACCGGGACGGGGCGGGCACCGGGGTCGACACCGAGGTAGCCCAGCAGGACGTCGCGCTGAGCGGCCAGCATCTCGCGGCTCGTGCGCAGGAATTCACTGATGAGGGCCTCGCTGCCGGCTCCCGCCCCGGCGTGGGCGACATCGTTGTGGAGCACGTGTCCGTGGTCTCCTTCTCTGCCGGAACGCGTGGTCACAAGAGCCTCCGATATCCGTTGGGCGGGGTGCAGGGCGGTAGCTGGGACGGCACCGTCGGCGGTGCGCACGAGGTGGCCGTCGACGGTCCAGCCCGCTCGCCTGTGGCGCGGGACCTGGGAGGCGTCGACCGCGTCGCGGCCCTGGAACAGCCAACCGGTGCGTACATCGACCCCGGCAACGGCGAGTTCGGCGAGTGCGGAAAGGAAGCCGGCCAGGCCCGTACGGCGCCGGGCCTCCAGGGTGACGGTGCGGTGCGGCAGGTCTCCGAGGATTTCGGTGACCTGCCGAGTCAGTACCGCACCGGGGCCCGTCTCGACGAAGATCCGGGCTCCTGCCTCGTACATGGCCTCGATCTGCTCGACGAAGCGGACCGGCGATCCGATCTGAGCGGCCAGTTCGGCGCGTATCGCCGCGGGGGTGCTGGGATAGACCCCGGCGGTGCGGTTGGACCACACCCGGATCGAAGGGGTCTCCAGTGGCACCGAGGCCAGTGTCGCTGCGAAGGTGTCGCCCGCGGCGGCGACCAAGGGGCTGTGGAAGGCGCAGGCCACCGGGATCCGGGTCGCCTTCATCCCCTGCGTGCGCAGCCGCTCGACGGCGGTCTCCACGTCGGCGGTGGGGCCGGATATCACCGTCTGGCGGGGGGAGTTGTGGTTGGCGACGACGACGGATTCGGCAACACCTGCCTCCACCAGGGCGGCGGCGACCTGCGATGCCGGGGCGGTGACCGCGGCCATGGTGCCGGGGGCGGCGGCCCCGGCGGCGGCGAAGACGGACTCGGCACGTGCCCTGCTGCACCACAGCAGTTCCTCGGGACCGAGGACGCCGGCCGCGGCGAGGGCGGCGAGTTCGCCGTAGCTGTGCCCGGCCGCCATCGCCGGGCGGACGCCGACCCGGCCCAGCAGATGGTGGGCGGCGAGTGCGGTGATGCCGAGCGCGGGCTGGGCGACGCGGGTGTCGGTGACGCGGTCCGCCTGGGCCTGGCGCCCGGCCTCGTCGAAGCCGGCGGGTGGGAAGAGGGCCGCCGCCGCGGACTCGTCGAGGCGCAGGAAGCGCTGGAGTTCGGGGAAGGAGACGAACAGGTCGGCGAGCATGCCGGGGCGCTGGCTGCCCTGCCCGGGGAAGAGGAAGGCCGTCTCGCCCGGTTCGGTGCCGTCCGCGAGATGGATGCCGTCGTCGGGGGCGTGCTCGCCGTCGACGGCCCGGCGCAGCGCTGCTGTCAGCTCCGGTACGGAGGAGGCGAGTACGGCGATGTGGGTGGGCAGGCCGCGCACGGCCGCGAGGTCGGCGCGGCGGGAGGCGGCCAGTGCGAGGTCCCGCAGGCGGTACGGCTGGTGGGCCGTGTGGTCGGCCTCGGCGAGAGCGAGGAGTTCCCGGGCGGCCTTGGCGGCGGCCTGCCGGTCGGCGCCTCGGAAGGTGAACAGTTCGGCGGGCCACTCGTCGCGGGCGTGGACGGGTGGGGCGCCGTCGTCGTGGGCGCGCAGGACGACGTGGAAGTTGGTTCCACCGAAGCCGAACGCGCTGACGCCGGCGACGCGTTCGGTGGGGGGCGCGGGCCAGGGCCTGGCCCGGGTGTGGAAGGCGAAGGGGCTGGTGCGTGCGTCCCAGGCGGGGTTCGGCTGCCGCAGGTGCAGGGTGGGGGGCTTGACGCCGTGATGCAGTGCGAGCGTGGTCTTGATCAGCCCGGCGAGGCCCGCCGCGCATTTGGTGTGGCCGATCTGGGATTTCACCGATCCGAGGGCACAGCCGCCGGGGTCTGCTCCGGCCTGGGTGAAGATCTCGGTCAGGGCGCTCAGTTCGGTGCGGTCGCCGACGACGGTGCCGGTGCCGTGGGCCTCGACCACGCCGACCTCGGCCGGTGAGATCCCTGCGTTTCGGTAGGCCCGCGTGAGCGCCCTGCGCTGGCCGTCGGCGCGCGGCGCGGTGAGGCCGAGGGCCCGGCCGTCGCTGGAGCTCCCGACGCCCTTGACGACGGCGTAGACCCGGTCGCCGTCCCGTTCGGCATCGGCGAGCCGCTTGAGGACCACGCAGGCCACGCCCTCGCCGAGCGCGATGCCGTCGCCGGAACGGTCGAAGGGCGCGGAACGGCCGGTGGGGGACAGCGCGTGCGCCGAGGCGAACAGCAGATAGTCGTTGATGCCGTTGTGCAGGTCGGCGCCGCCGCACAGCACAAGGTCGCTGGTGCCGGCCGTCAGTTCTTTGCAGGCCACGTCGACTGCGGCGAGGGAGGAGGCACAGGCGGCATCGACCGTGTAGTTGGCGCCACCGAGGTCGAGGCGGTTCGCGATCCGTCCGGCGATGACATTGGCGAGGATGCCGGGGAAGGAGTCCTCGGTCAGGCGTGGCAACTGGGCGTCCAGCTCGGGCGGAAGCTGTCCGACGTAGGAAGGCAGGACGGTGCGCAGCGTCATGGTGTTCGACAGGTCGCTTCCCGCCTCGGCCCCGAACACCACGGAGGCCCGGTCCCGCCGGAAGGGGCGGTCGGCGTAGCCGGCGTCGGCGAGCGCGCGTCGCGCCACGTCTAGGGCCAGCAGCTGGACGGGTTCGATGCTCGGCAAGGAGGCGGGCGGGATGCCGTAGTCCAGGGGCTCGAAGGGGATCTCGGGCAGGAAGCCGCCCCAGCGCGACGGGGTGTGCTCCCCCGCCCCGTCCTCGGCGTAGTAGACGGAGGGGTCCCAGCGTGAGGCGGGCACCTCGGTGACGGCATCGGTGCCGGACAGCACGTGCCCCCAGAACGACTCCACATCGGGCGCCTTGGGAAACACGCAGGCCATCCCTACGATGGCGATGTCCAGTGGCTCACAGGCGGCAGCCGGCTCGTCCGGTCCGGTGTCGAGGGCGGCCCTGCGTCGGTCGAGGAAGGCCTGCGCGCCCGTGGTGACCGAGGCGTGCAGCGTGGCAACGGTGGTGACCTCCGACCGCAGGACGGCGACCTGACCGGCCATGAACATGCCCTCGGAGAGCTGCCGGTCCTCGTCGACCTCGTACAGCGCTTCACCGACTCGTTCGAGGCCCTTGCTCGCCAGCCGTAATCGTCCGACGTTGAGTTGCTCCAGCTGCTCCCATGCCTCGCGGCTGGGTACGTCACCGGTCCGCAGCTGCTCCTTGAAGGCCACGAACTCGTCGGTGAAGGGGCTGCGCACACAACGGGTGGCGTGGCCGGGGGCGGTCTCCAGCAGTTCGGTGTGCCGGGCGTCGACCATCTGCTGCTGGAACGTCGGCTGTACCGCGCCTGCCGCGACGGCCTCCTCGGTGAAGAGGTAGGCGGTACCCATGAGCACTCCACTCGCGACACCCCGCGCGCCGAGGGTGGCGGTCATGGCGGCGACCATGGCCGCGGACCGCTCGTCGTGCACGCCGCCGGCGAACAGCAGCTGGAGTTCGGCGGCGGCGTCCTTCCCTGCGGTTGCGAGGAAGTCGTCCACCACGTCGAGCTGCGCCTGCCACAGCGGGAAGCTGGCGCGGGGCCCTACGTGGCCGCCGCACTCGGAGCCTTCGAAGACGAACTTGCGTGCACCCGATTCAAGGAACTGGTCCAGCAGCCCGGGCGAGGGCACGTGCAGGAAGGTCGAGATGCCGACCTCTTCGAGTGCCGCGGCCTGCGCGGGACGGCCGCCGGCGATGACGGCGTGCGAGGGGCGGACCTCCCGGATGACCTCCAGCTGGGCGTCCTTGATCTCCTCGTCGGCGAAGCCGAGGACCCCGACACCCCAGGGCGCCTCGCCCAGGGCGCTGCGGGTCTCCTCCAGCACCGCGCGGGTCTGCTCCGCGCCGGACACGGCGAGCGCGATGAACGGCAGGGCGCCCTCCGCGGCCACGGCGGCGGCGAATGCCGCCTGGTCGCTCACCCGTGTCATCGGCCCCTGAACAACAGGGAGTCGAGTGCCCAGCGCCCGGCTGCCCGTGCTGTCCGGCCCGAGTACGGGCGCGCCGTCGCAGAGCGCGTCGCTCACTGCGGCGCGTATGCCACGGATCGCTGCGCCCAGTGTGCCCCAGCGCCGCTGGAAGCGGACCGGAAGGAACGCGTCCTGGCCGATCTCCAGAGGGGCTGCGGCGCTGTCCGAACCGGGGACACGCCGCTTCAACACGCGTAGACCATCATCAATCACGGTCTCCGAGCCGTCGAGCCCACTGAGCACGCCGGTGATCTCCGCGGGGAGTTCCGCCTCGGCGAGGAGCGCGGTCTGGGTGTCGAGGACCACACCGACGGCGCCGCCGGCGACCGCTGCCGCCGCGGTGTACGCGCCGATTCCGCCGCAGGCCCACACCGGCAGCCCGTCGGCTTCGTCCGCGAGCAGCTGCTGCAGCAGCACGAACGTGCTCAACTCACCCACCCTGCCGCCGGCTTCATGGCCGCGGGCGATCAGTCCGTGGGCCCCGGCCGCCACGGCGTCCCGCGCCTCGGAGCCGGAGGTCACTTCGGCCAGCACGCGGCGCCCCGGGAATTCGGTGGCGGTCGCCTCCGCCCCGGCGGCGAGGACCACGGTGTGGACACAGGCGGGAAGGTCCGGCGCGGGGATGCCGTGCCCATCGCCCAGCCGTACGCCGAATCCGGAGCGTGTCCACTCGGCGGCCAGGCGCAACTGCTCACGGGCGGACCTGACATCACCCGTCAGGTCGAGTACTCCCAGGCCGCCTGCACGTGCGGCGGCCGCGGTGAACCGTGCCGACGCAACACCGAACGGATGCACTGCGAGAACGAGATCGGTCGTCGCGGACATGCCACGATCAATGCCGACACAGGGCGTGCGCATGGAAACACTCCAGGGGACGAGAAGGCGCGCGAAATCAAATATCGAACAACGACGCCAGTCACTCTCTCCACAGGGCGCGCGAAAGCACGCGAGCCCGACTCGGTCTCTAAAAGAGGAGCGATCTGTCGCGAATCAAGCGCCTCGTGGGGGGTCGGGGAAAGGCGTTCGAGGACAGGCAGTCGCGATCGTACTACGGAGTACAGCAATCCACTCGACTCTCTCGGTTACAGCTTGACATCGGCGGATTGAATTTCCGGGACATCGAGTCCACAACTTCTCTTGATACGAGTCAACCCGACATTGAAGTGAATTAAGCAACAAAATTTCCCAAATCACCCGAACGCGCCATTCCGAATGCACGCGCATGATCCACATGGATGCGCATTCACCATTCACCGCAGCCATCCCCGCTCAACACGGGGAAAGAAGGCCGGGACCTGACGCACCAAGGGCGCCCACACCACATGGATTGCGCCAAACCTGACCGGCGTGCCTATACCAATGAAAACGGAGGTGGCGTGATCATTTATCCACGCCGATCACCGGATCCCGCTCACGAAAATCACGAGAAGCGTCTCGAGACCGGCCGGCTAAAGAACATCTCGGAGTCGACAGTTACGACATTGACGCGTACACGTCGCTTGAGATAAGGTCCGCCGAATTAGCGCGCAACCCCCCACACAAACAGCTTCCGCTTCGGTGGCTTGAGGCGGGAGCTGGAAGGAGACATTTCAATGTCCAGCCTGCCCAGAATGTCTCGATTACGGTTTCCCGGAACATTCGCACGTGCAGTAATTGCCTTGGCAGCGGGAGTTCTGCTCGCAGGGAACGTGACTGCGGGGTCCGCTTTCGCAGACACCGCCGATGCCCCCCGCCACCACGCAAACGCCGAACTCCAGGACGCCCGCTGCGCGGTTCCGGCGGACCGCGCCCTGGACATCACCCAGACCGTGTACCGGACAGCGGCCGAGCGCGGCGTCACCGCCAAGGTGCTGCTCGCCGCGTTCGAGACGGGCTGGGTGGAGTCCCACATGAACAATCTGAACTGTGGCGACCGCGACTCGCTCGGCGTCTTCCAGCAGCGCCCGAGCCAGGGCTGGGGCACCCCCGAGGAGTGCATGGACCCGGTGCACGCCACCAACGCGTTCCTGGACCAGGCCATTCCGAATGATGCCCGCAACCCGGAATTCACAGCGGGTGAACTGGCGCAGAGCGTACAGCGGTCGGCGTTCCCGGACCGGTACGACGAGAGCGAGGCCAAAGCCCTCGCTCTGATCGCGGAAGTTCAGGGCTGACACTCCCCGGACACGCCGACCGATCGGCTTCCTGCGCCGACGGGGCACCGAGCCGCACGGACAACTCGTCGCCCCGGACCGCCGCCCCGGGAAGCACCCCACGCTCCGCACACTGCCGACTCCAGCTCCCCGGTCGCGCAGCGCCCTTGGTTGTCCACCTGCTCCGGCAGGTGGACAACAGGTCCTCCACCCCCTCACACTCCAGGAGTGAAGCATGCGCTCATCACGAGCCCGCAGACGCCTCGCGTCCCTTTCCCTCGCGTTGGCTGCCGTCTGCCTTTCCGTCCCGGCTGCCTCAGGTGCGTACGCCGCGGACATCGGGCCGGCCGCCGCCGGCAAGTACGTGGCACTCGGCGACTCCTACGCCGTCGCGCCCGGCACACGCGAATACGACAACCCTGACGACCCGTGCCGTCGTGGCCCGTCGACGTACTCCCGGTTGTGGGCCCAACAGCACCCCGCGTACTCGTTCGTGGAGGCGTCGTGCTCCGGCGCGACCACCGCGGAGCTGACCAGCCAGCAGGTTCCGCAGCTCACGACGGACACCACACTGGTGACGGTGCACGTGGGCGGCAACGACGTCGGTTTCGTCGATGTGCTGAAGAACTGCATCCTCACCATCGACGACAAGGACTGCATCGCCGGGGTGGAGGCCGCGAAGGCCGCCGCGACCAGCAGTCTGCCGACCGCTCTGGCGAGCACGTACGCGGCCATCCGGGCAAAGGCGCCGAGCGCCAAGGTCGTGGTGGTGGGATACCCCCGGCTGTACACGATCGGCGGCAGTTGCGGCATTCTCGGTCTGAGCGACCGCGAGCGGACAGCACTCAACTCGGCCGCCGACACCCTCGCCTCGGTCCTGTCGGCCGAGGCCGCGAAGGCCGGATTCACCTTCCTCGACCCGCGTGCCGCGTTCGACCCGCACACCATCTGCTCCGACAACCAGACCTGGGTGACGAGCCTGGAGTGGGACAAGATCAACGAGTCCTACCACCCCAACAAGGCAGGGCACAGCCAAGGTTACCTGCCGTTGTTGAACGCGATCACGGGCTGATCGCGTTCAACGACGTCGGGCTGTTCAGCGGGGCCGGACACCCGGCGGACTCGTGAATCCGGTGGCACAACCTCCGGCACGCCGGTGTGCCACCGTTCTCCGACCGCGGGTTCGCATCGCACCCCGCCGGCACCGGTTCGGCCTCCTTCGGGCCGGTCCCCCGGTCGCTGCTGTGGCTCGGTTGTCCAGAGCCGCAGCAGCGACCGGGGCCACGCTGTGCGTCATGTCGCCATGACGTCCAGCAGCGCCGTCAGAAACTCGTCCGGGCGTTCCAGATGTACCGCATGCCCGGCGTCGGCGACCACGACCTCCCTCACCGCACCGCCCTCGGCCGCGTAGCGGGCCAGGACGTGGCGGGTCTGCGCCACCATCGGCTGGGCCGGGGTGCCGTCCCAGCCGGGCACCGCACCGGTCGCGCCCAGGTGTGCCAGGTCGAACATCGAGGTGTCCGAGACGATGACGTCGTCCTCGCCACGGATCCAGAGCACCGGTGGCTTCGGGGCGATCACATGCAGGTCGTCGAGGCGGATGTGAAGCGGGGAAAGACAGTTGAGCACCCCTCGGGTGCCGGGCGCGACCCCGGGCCAGGACGGGGACGGCACGCTGTCGCCCGGGTAGTGGTCGTCGCCCGTCCGCGTGGTGAGCATCGACTCGACATACGCGTCCTCGCGCTCGGGCCGCCAGTGCGCCTTGCCGTAGTAGTTCGTCAGGACGGCGCGGGGTGAGAACGGAGAACCGTCTCCGCGGTCGCTCTTGGCGAGCCCCGCCACGAAGTCGGGGTTGGCCGTACCCCCGCCCGAGCCCGCGCCGTCGGGCGAGTTGAGAACGCCGTCGTCCCCGTGCGTGCCGCCGAAACCGTATGGGGACACCGGGTTCACCAGGGTCATGGAGCGAACGGCAGCCGGATGGTCGCGCAGGTACTGCATGGCCACTCCCCCGCCCATGGACCAGCCCACGAGGTGCGCCCGCTCGATCCCGAGGGCCGTCAGCAGCGCCGCGAGGTCATCGGCATGGTCGCGCAGACCGCGGGTGGCGTCGATGGGCAGTGGGTCGGTGCCGCCGAATCCGCGCAGGTCCGGCGCGATGGGACGGTAGCGGTCCGGGAGCAGCTGAAGTGTCGGGTGCCAGAAGGCGGCGGAGGAGACGTTGCCGTGCAGGAAGACAACCGGTTCACCTTCGTCCCGGACCTCGGTGATCTGCACGGTCAGCCGCTCGGTGGGCACGCGGCGGGTGCGGTTGCCACTCGTGGTCATGTGCGGTCCTGCCTTTCACACGTTCTCTGAACAGTCACGTCGGTGGGCACTCACGCCGGCCCACGTTGCTACGCAAGCCAGGCGGCGATCTGGGCGGCGGCCGAGGAGTTCCATCCCAGTTCGAGGTGGTTGGCGCCGAGGACGGTCTTCCTGCCGCCGACCGTGGGGATGCCGGTGGTGTCGAGCGCGCTGTCGATGAAGACGACACCGTCGCTGGGTCCGCGGTTCTCATTGAAGATGCCGAGCACGTCCGGGGATCCGCCGGCCAGCAGATACGTCGTGACCGAGGCCGGCACCGCGGCGTCGTGCAGCGGCTCGATCAGTGAACCGGCGTCGATCGCGGCCTGGATTCCGCTGCCGGCGGTGTAGAGGCCCCGGCCGCCGTAGTACGTCGTGTACCAGTCCTGGGCTGCGCCGTCGACCCCGTACACACCGTCCCAGCGGGCCAGCATCTGCCGCTGGCCGGGGTAGTTGTCGTATCCGCCGGAGGGTGTCATCGAGAATTCCGGGTGGGCCGTGTACTGCCCGTAGCACGTCATGTGCGAGTGCGGGGAAGGAGCGTTGACCTTGCCTCCGCACTCCGGCCAGATGGAGAAGTCGTGCGCCCAGCCGTGCGCGTAGGGGTAGTCGTAGCCGCCGTTCGGGCCGCCGACGGTTATGAGCTTGCGCACGTCACCGGCGTACGCCCGTCCCCAGCCCGGCTTCACGGACGACACATACGCACGGGCCGACATCTCGCCCTTGCTCCAGCCGACCAGGTCCACCTTGTCGACACCCAGTTTCGCCTTGATGACAGCGATCGCGTCGCCCACGATCTGCGCCTGCATGAGGTTGTCGCCCTGCTTGTGCGCGAAGCCGACGGCGAAGACGCGGTGACCGCGCTCGGCAAGGTACTGCATCAGCCCGGTGGACGGGCAGGCGGCGGCGCCGCATCCGTAGCCGCCCGCCTCGCCGGGGTTGGCCCAGGCACGGTCCGCGGTGTCGTTGGCGCCGTGCACGAGGAGGACGGGGGTGGTCCGGCTGCCGGTGTTCCAGCCGGGTGCCGAGTAGAGCAGGAACCTGCCCGAGGAAGGC
Source organism: Streptomyces sp. CLV115 (assembly GCF_038448545.1). NCBI lineage: Bacteria > Bacillati > Actinomycetota > Actinomycetes > Kitasatosporales > Streptomycetaceae > Streptomyces > Streptomyces sp. CLV115. Next base: position 54,522 of record NZ_JBCEWQ010000029.1, on the reverse strand, counting down.
CGGGACACACCGCCGAAGTACGTGACGCGCTTGCCGTCCTGATCACCGCGGCCGTCCGACGGGTAGCCCTCGGTGCCGAATCCGCCGGTCGTGTCGAGATAGCGCTCGACGGAGTCCCAGCCGTTGGTGACGGTCCCCGCTCCAAAACTCGCTTCGAGGGAGAGATGGGAGGGCAGTTGGGTGGCCGACGCGGTTCCGCTGGTGATCGGCCACCCGACAGCCGCTGTCAGCAGGAAGGTGAGCAGTATGCGCCATTGCCTTGTCCGGCTTCGTCTGTGCCCCATCGTCCCGTCCCCATCTTCCCTGTCGTCCGTCCGGCCGGTTTCGCCACACTGCTCTGCGAAGCGCACGTTAGGTGAGGGGTGCGGTCGAACCTATGTGGGTGGCCGCCACAGGAAGGGCCACATGTATGGGGCGGCAAGGGGGCGGCTGACGAAGTCGCCGTCGTTGATACGCAGGTGGCCGAGGAGGCTCTCGTCCCGGCCGTCGCGTGGCAACCGGTTCAACTCGCCCGGCTGGTCAGGACGCAGTTCGGATAGTCGTTGTCCGGATCGCCGACGGCGACCCAGAGCTTCAGGACCTTGCCCTGCCTCAAGGCGGCGTAGGAGTCGGGCTCCCGCTCGAACTCTCTGGGGTGAGCGACGTCGAAGCCCACGGGGTGAGCGGTGTCGAAGGAGACGGCGACGAAGCTCTGCTTCTTGTTGGAGCCTTGGTCCCAGGTGCCTGTTCCGGACCAGGTCAAACTGTCGTACCAGTCGACGGCGACGCAGACCTTGTCGGCGATGAACGTCCCGTCCCGCTTCAGCGTGAGGGTGCCGCCTTCCGCATCGGTCCACGTGGTCGCGAGTTCGGTCGCTTCCAGAACGACCGGCTCGCCGTCGGGCGGCGGCATGACGGTGAACCTGCCGCAGGCCGTCAGGGCGAAGGCCATGACGAGGAAAACCAGCGCGGTACGGCTGCGACACAACACACTCCACCCCCGGCGGGCCCTGCGGGCCGCGTGCGCGACCGGTGGACTCAGGAACCCACGCCGTACCCTGACACGCGGTTTGAACATGTTCAAGTCCGGGTTCTCGGCGGCCACCCCGCACGAGGTGTGAGGCGCTGCGGCAGCGAAGCACCGCCCGACCACAGCGGCCGGTCCCGGTCGGGCGGCAAACGGCTCATGGAGCACCTCCACGAACCGCTCCCCGGCCAGGCGCGCGCAATGGTCCGCGCCATCACCGCTTGACGTGGCAGGGCCCCGCGGCAGGTTGCCGGCCACCCCGGGCCCGGGAACGGGCGGGGCGCCCTGGGCGGCGCCGGCTCACTGGCTCGCGAGCCGGCGCCACCCGCAGAAGGCCACGTCAGCGCACCCGGCCACGCGGCTTGAGGGGGCCGGGCGGAAGTTCGGGGGCGGGCAGCCGGTCGCCGTCATAACCCTTCACCTCACCGAACCGCGAGGTCTCCGTCCAGGCCCGCCGGGCCTCCTCGATCTCCTCGTGGGAGCGCCCGATGAAGTTCCACCACATATCATGCATTTCCCGTTCCTTCCCAGCTCAGGAACGTGACGGACCATCCCGGGTCAGCAAGACGTCAGCATTGGCAATCCGGGAGTCGAACCAGTGGCAGCCAAGAGCCTGGCCCACGGCATGGGCGTTTTCTTCAAGGACTGCGAGCACCCGCAAGTCCAGGTGGTCCAAGTGCCCCCCACGAGTACAAGATTCGCTACCGCGACGCAACCGGCAAGCAGACCCAGGAGTCCGGGTTCCCCACCCAGGACAGGACCAACAACCGGTTGACGGAGGTCTACAACAGCAAAAAGGCCACCCCGAGGAACCAAGCCAGGGCCGAACGCATCAAGAAGTACGGAGCGACGCACTTCAGCGAGTACGTCGCCGAGTGGAAGGCCGGCCAGCGTCACCTCGCCGACTCGTCGGTCAGGAATCTCGACTCGCTACTGGAGCACCACCTGTTCCCGGCTTTCCGAAGCCCGGACGGCACCAAGGAGCTGATCGCCATGAGCGAGGCTACCGAGAATCAGGAGGCTCCTGGGTCGGCCTGCTGCGCGACTGCCGGCGGCGAGGGATGCACGCTCCCGTCCTGGCGGTCGGCAACGGCGCGCTCGGCTCCTGGAATGCCCTGGCCGAGGTGATCCCCGGGATCCGCCGCGTCGTCGGGCACCGCAAAGCAGGGGCCTGGGGTCTCCAGGGCTCCGGTCCCCGCCGAGCCGGCGCAGTCGTCGTGGGGCGGTCCGGAGACCCGAAGGCACAGAACCCCGCAGAAGTTCTCGGCAGCGGAGGCCTGGCGGCTAGTCGGTCCGGTCCCACAAGCCCCCAACCCGCCGGTGGGACGGCAACGACGCCGAAGAAGAGGGTCTGATCCGTTCGAGGCAGTGACGGCCCCTGCGGCATCGCGGCCATGGCGGCGTACAGGAGGTGATCGACGCGGCCGCGCCAGGCGGGGCCGGCCTGGCGCGAGCGCGTGATGCACCGCGTAGAGGGCGGCGCCTGCGAAAAGTGTGGTCTGCAGGGCGTACACGGTGCGGTGGAGCTCATCGCGCCGCACGCCCTCCCATGCGGCGGCCCGGTACCGGCGGACTCACCCGGTGGGGCGCGGGGCGCGGAGGTGGGCGCGCTGTTCGAGCTCCTTCGTGGAGACGAGTTCGAGCATGGGCTTTCCGGGTGCGCACATCATGGTCACCACGAACCGGGTTCGCGCGTCGGCGAGCGCGTTGCCGTCCTGGTAGTGGATCACGTCACCGCCCGGCTCCCAGAACGTGCCGCCGGCCTCCACCACCCGCTCGGACTCGCCCTCGAGCTCGAAGCGGACCGCGCCCTCGACCACGTATCCGAAGGCGGGCCCGGAGTGGCGGTGCGGCGGGGTGCCCGGGTCGCCCGGCTCCCACTCGACCTGGATGGTCATCGCCGAAGCGCCCTCGGGGATGGTGAGGGGCGCGGCGTCCTGGAGCACCTGCACCGCGGTCATCCAGCTCTCCGACGCTGCCGGGTCTCCGGTTGTGTGCATGTGCCCTGAGTGGTTGTTCGACACTGGTGTGGACCTCCGTTGGTCGCCTCGTGATCGGGCGGAGTACATTTCCCCGCCTCTTCGTCAGTGTTGACCGGACATTGTGTGGATCCGTGGCACGTATGAAGTTGCCTGAGTGCATTCGTGGAGTGGTGCCACAACAACGGCCCAATCGCTGTCCTAGGTGTTGTGGCTGACGGCGCCGCCACGAACACATCAGCGAGGTCATCGCCCCCGACGGGAAGAGACCCAGATGAGAGTCGTTGTTGCAGGGGCCACCGGACGGATCGGCTCCAGGACGGTCGCCAGGTCGCGGAACCACGGTGTGGAAGTCACGCCCGTATCGCGCGGCGAGGGTGCCGACGTCATCACTGGGCGCGGGCTCACCGAGGCGCTGCGGGGCACCGCGGTGAAAATGGACAGCAGACTGATCGCGGCCTTCGATGACCTGGCCACAACGGTCTTCGACCAAATCACCGAGGAAGACAAGGTGGCGACCCGCTGGCGGTTGGGCGGGCACCACACGGGTCGATTCCTCGACTGTCCACCAACCGGGCGCTACGCGTCCTTCACCACGACCACCGTCGACCGGCTCTAGGACAGGAAGATCATCGACCACTGGTCGGACGCCGACTTCACGGCCTTCCTTCAAAAGCTCGCGGCCTCTCAGCCTCGATCCACCGACGTGCTCTGGACGTGATCTCTTGATCGTTTGGTGAGCGGGTTTCGGTCGGTGGTCGTGGGCAGGCAGGTTGTTTATGCCGGTCTGCCCAGCTTTTGCATGGGGGCGACCCGTGCTCAAGCCGACCCTGACCCCGTCACTGCCCTAACGCCGGCGAAGGCCCCAGGCGGCCACCGGGTTGCGCCATGTCGTTCAGTTCTCCCGCGACCAGGTCGCGCTCCGGCCCGCGTCAGATGCAATCTTCATGTTGCCCGAAAGGGCACCCGGGAATGGACAGGCAGTCACAACTCAGGCTGCCACTTGTCGAACACCCAGCCTGGATATGAGGTGCCGAGGTAAGGCAGGTGAGCGTCCCAGTCCCCAGGCGACAACGCCTGTACGGGTTGCAGTGTGATGCGACCGTTCGAGTCGACGTTGAACCCCCAGGAGAAGCCGACCAGTGGCAGGACTCGCCGTTCGGTGTCATCCATCGGTGTCCATGCGAGGTAGCTGTGGGCCGTCCAGTCGAGGGGATCCCGCCTGGCGCGGGACGGCGCGTCGAACAAGGTGGGATTGATACCGAAGAACGCGTACGGCGACGGCGCATCCTCGAAGAGGTAGAACGGATCCATGTCAAAGGCGGCCCCGGAGGTGGAGTTGTCCGTCGAACGCACCAGCTGCACCCAGCCGAAGAGGGCCCGGTAACCCCTCCCCGGGTAATCCACCACAGCCGTGCAGCTCGGGAAATCACGGGCTGAGGGATGCTTGCCGATCGCGGCGGGGTCATCCACATGTTCCACAGTCACCGCTAGCGAGCCCTGCATGTCGTCACGTAAGAAGGAAATGATCACGACTACACCCTGCCGCTCGGACGCCTCCCTGGGCAGAGCCCGGACGAGAGTCGCGGCAAGCGGTAAAGCAAGTGCGTTCGGTTCCTGTCGGGCCCTGGCGGGCGAGGTGGTCGGGGACGGTCAGGCGAGTGCGGGTGCCGGTGGGTCGTGGACGTCGTCGAAGAGGCGTGTCCACGCTTCTTGCCAGGGCCAGTTGTGGGGCAGGTGGAGGGTGATGCGTCGTGCGGAGCGGGCGATGCGGGCCGGGACCTGGACGAGGTGGGTGCGGAGGGTGGCGGTGGTGGCTTTGGCGTGGAAGGCGGAGGCCAGTGTGCCGGTGGCAGGTGGGCCAGGGCAGAGGCTTTGCTGTCGGCGATGACCTGTTCGACGACGGCGTGGTGGCGGTGTTCTTGTTCGGCCTGGAGGGTCTTGGCGAGGTTGTCGGTGAAAAACGGGTGGTAGCGCCAGACGGAGAAGAGTTCGCCCTGCTCTCCCACGATGGCGGGTTTGGCCAGGTCACGGACCCGGGGCACGATCAGCCGGGCCGTGACCCGCTCCGCTGATCAATTCGCGACTCAGCAGCTCTGGTTGCCGGCCGTACCAAGCGGATTGAACCTGCAGACAACGAGATCGCTCCTGCGGGCGGTTCAACTTCAGGTCTGCCACCAGGGCGTGTATCGGAAGTGTTCCAGGTTGGCCCGCGTGAGTGTGCAGGGGCAGAGAAGCCGATATGCCGGACCGTGCTCCACTTGCTGGTTGACGTGGTCGACGTGCTGTCGCAGCCGTTCACGCTGCGGTTCCTTACGCAAGAGGGGCGGCAGAGGCACACCCCAGATCTCCTGGTCCCTTTCGTGGATGCGCCCCGGCCGCCAGGGGTGCTGCGGCCGGGGTTGTTCCGCTCGGGCAACGGCGCGTTCGAACCGAGCGGAGTCCGGAAGGCGTCAGCTCGGGGCAGGGCCTCTTCGTCCGGGCAGACGGGGCGTGGCCCTGCCGTGCATGGTCGGGCTGACGGTCGGCGTATGCCTGAGGCCAGTCACTTGGCGAGTGTGCCGTCCCCCCGCACGGAAAACCAAGTGCCCTTCACGCCCTGCCCGTTGGTTTCACCGGGCTGCTCGTCACCGGTGTACCAGTAGAGCGGCCAGCAGTCGATGGTGAGCTGCGCGGTGCCGTCGGGGCGGGTGTACTTGATGAGGAGCTTGGGCGCGATGCCCTTGATGTTCTTCTTGTCGACGAGCTTGGCCGGCTTCCACTGCTTGAGGCAGTCGCCCTGACAGTTCGACTTCATCGGCCAGGCGGTGTCCTTGGTGAAGCGGTAGAGCGTGCGGCCCTTGCCGTCGCGGACGATCTCGCCGAGTTCCTTGTCCTCGACCGTCGACAGCGCGGGAAGTGCCTTCGGGGCACTCTCCGTCTGCTTCGCCTTCGACCCGTCGGGGGCGCCCGCGAACCACGTGCCGCCGACGCCCTGGCCCCGGGTCTGCCGGGGCACCGTGTCCTGCACATAGCGGTAGAGCGGCCAGCCCGCAAGCGTGAGCTGCCTGGTGCCGTCGGGACGTTCGACCGAGCCCAGCAGCGACGGGTCGAGGCCGCGGCCCGCCTTCGCACTGTCGGCGAGCACTGGAGGCCAGGTGGCGGCGCAGTCGCCCGCGCAGTTGGACGCGGGGGGCTCGGCCGTGTCTTTGTCGAAGCGGTACAGGGTGAAGCCCGCTCCGTCTGTCACGACCGATCCCAGATTCGCGCTCTTCCACACGCTCAGGCGTCCCGCTTCCTTGGGCTGCGCCCCGCCTTTCGAGGCGGAACGCTTGGCGGAGCCGGCGGTTGTTGCCGCCGTGCTCTGGGAGCTGCCGCACGCCGCTGTGGTCAGGACCGCGGCAAGGGTGATCGCGACCGGTGCGTAGGCGAATTTGCGCATGGGGATCCCTCTTTCGGAATTCTCGATGAATGCGTGAAATGAATTGCTGAGCTGATTGCCCAGGTGGTTGTGCGGCCTCTTCGGCGTCTTTTGATGTGCTCGATGTGCGCCTGAAAGGCCCGCTCCGGCAGCCAGGGAGGAGGTCGGCCGACTGCCGGAGCGGAGTTTATGGACCCGGAATCCGTCCTGCCGGTCACCGTGAACACGGCTTCGGCTGCAGAACGGTTCAATGCCGGGGGACTTCTTTTCTCGGGTCGCCTCTATCGGCGTGCGCCCGCATGCCACCATCACAACGCGCCCGGCCGTACACGCGCAGCCACACGCCTTGTCGTGCGGGGGCACGTCACACACGTCCCGTGCCCGCCCCCGCCAACGTCTGTGTCGGGACGACCACTTGGATGCCGAGCACGCCCAGGTCCACGCTTCCGTCGCTCTCCGCGTACCACCGCCAGTGCGCGCCGGGGATGTCGCCGACGGTGAGGACCGTCCAGCTGCCGCCCTCCGGTGAGGAGAGGTCCGCGAGGGCCCGTGCCTCCTCGGCCGTCGGCGCGTCCTGGAGGACGACGAAGCCCGTGACCTCGCCGGTACGGGCCGCGCCGCGTACCAGGCCGATGCCCAGTTCCTCCGCCGAGTTGAGGATCTCGTCCGGCGCCTTGCCCTGCACATCGGTGACCGAGCGGACCCGGACCAGGCCGTTCAGGCCGGGCAGGGCGCTTGCGCTCGGGTCCACCGACACCACCACCGTGCTCTGCCTGGGAAGTTCGAGCAGACCGCGGACCAGGGCCGCCACCGTGTCCTGCGCAACGACGAGGTCACCGCTGATGCTGAGCGCACCGTTGATCTGCCCGAGGTCCACCATGACCTGCGCGCCCCGCTCGCTCACCCCGATCCGGGCGAGGTGCGGCAGTGCGAGGGTCACGTCGGCCGTCGGATCGCCCTCGATGACGGAGGTCGGCCCGGTGCGCTCCCAGCGATTGGGTTCGAGCGCGGTCCACGGCACGGGCGCCGTGTGCGCCCCCGACACCGACGCGAGCAGCTTCGTTGGTTCGGCGAGGACGCTGTAGACCCGCACCGGACGCTCCGCCTCCGCCGCGTCGGCGGGGATCAATTCGCGCAGGGCCTGCCGCACCATCACCGGCGTACGGGTGTCCGCCGCGAGCCGCCGCGCGAGCGCGCCCCGCCGACGCCGCCGCAGCGCGAGGGCCAGGCGGCGCGGCAGCCGCGGCCGCAGCACCCGGGCGGCCCGCGCGATCCCGGATCCGGTGGCGCGCGCTGCCCGGCCGATCGGACGCCGCGCGACGATCACCACGGTGAGTACGGCGGCGCCGGCGACACCCCCGATCAGCCACGGCGACCCGAGCCGTTCGCCGAGCCCGGCGAACTGTCCCGAGCCCCGGCCGGCCGCGGCACGAGGCGCGGGGGAGGCGCTCCGTGCGGGAGGCTTCGCCGCGTCGGCGTTCTCCTCGGGCAGAACACCGAACTCCACGCCGGGCCCGTCCGCATCCTCCGGCAGGATCAGCGGGAAGCCCGGGGTCAGCTGATCGGGGCTCACGAAGGCAGAACCGTCCGGCAGCTGGCGCCCGCTGTTGAGGACCAGGATCTCCTCGAACCGGTCGCCGTCGCCGAGGGTGCGCTGGGCGATCCCGAACAGCGTCTCCTGCTCACCGCCGTTCTCCTGAGCGGACTTGACCACGTAGTACTTCGTCACCTCGTCGGCCCGCAGCGCCCGGGAAGGCTGCATCCGCAGGGCCGCCGGTGCCGGTGCGGAGTCCAGAGCCCGTACGGAATCCGGAGCCAGTACGGAGCCCAGCGCCTGCGCCGGTGCGGGCAGCGCCAGCCAGGTGACGGCCACCAGGCCGCACACCGCCGTCACCCGTGCAGTCGTGCGCCACGGCGCCGGCCGCCGCGCTTCGTTCGTCGTCCTAGGGGCGTCGCGCATCTTTCTCGTCCTCCTCCGTACGGGGCCTGGTGACGCGCACTGCTGATGCGTCGGCCGTCACACGCGCCGGGCCCCGGGTCGGTTCAACGAGCTGAACCGAAACGTCGACCGCCCCGTTAGGAGGTGCCGAACGGGCGTGTAGCCGGGAGGAGTTGGAAATGGCGCGTCGGCACACCACGGGCTGGGAGGTGCTCGGGTTCGGGGAGGACCCGACCCCCGGGAACCCGGAGGCGATCAGAACACTGGCCAGGACCTATCAGGAGCTGGGCGACGGGGCGGGCGAGGCGGTCGACCTGCTGCGCGACGACGGGGCGCTGCGCCGAGGCAAGGGCCAGGCGATGGACGCCCTGAAGACGCGGATCACGAAGGACCTGCCAGGGCTCCTGGAGAAGACCAGGGACTCCTTCCGTACCGCCGCGGGCGCCTACGACGAGTACGCGAACACCCTGACCGACGCCCAGGACATGCTGGACCGGGCCATCGACCAGGGTCAGGAGGTCGCCGCCACCGCGAAGACGGAGGTCCCGGCCCTCGCGGCGGACGCCACCCCGGAACAGGCCGAGACCCACCAGACGCAGCAGGGCGAGGTGGACGCCGCGAAGGATGCGCTGTCGGCCGCCGAGGAGCTCGGCCGCGCGGCGCAGCGGATGCGCGAGGACGGGTCCAACAAGGCCACGATCATCCTCGACGATGCCGCCGAACAGGCCATCCCCGCACGGGACTGGGTGAAGCAGTTCGGTGACTTCCTCGCGGACAACCCGCTGGTGGAGATCATCGCCGGGGTCATCATCGGCATCGTCGCCGTGTTCTTCCCGGTCGTGGGTCTCATCCTGGGCGCGATCCTGTTCGCCGTCTCGGTGATCCGGATGGTGTCGCAGGGCAAGATCGACGCCGGTGAGATCATCATCGGTCTGCTCACCCTCGTGCCCGGTGGTGTGCTGCTCGGCGGGCTCGGGAAGATCGTCGGGGCGGCGGGCAAGCTGGCTAAGTTCGCGCCGTTCCTGGCCAAGGTGGGCAAGGGTGTCGGGACGGCGTCCGGGGCCGTCTCGGCTGCTCTGAAGAACTCGACGTTCGTCCGCAAGATCATCGACCCGCTGGCCAAGGGGCTCGTGGGTCTCAAGGCGTCCCCCGGCCTGGCCCTCGGCGCCAAGTTCGCGATCGACGTGACCACCGAGTTCTCCCTCGGATTCCTGGCGAGCGGAATCACGGCGCTGGTCGACGGGAAGAAGTTCGACGCGGCCTCGGCCGCCACCGGCGCCGCGCTCGGCGCCGCCACGGCCGGTGCCTTCACCCTGTTCGGGGGGACGAAGTTCGCCACCAGCATCAAGGACGCCTTCACCACCAAGGGCAAGTTCAAGAGCAACATCGACAAGGCGTTCTCCGCGAACAGCCTCGGCTTCGCCGACGGCAAGTTCAAACCCGGCAACGTCTTGTTCACCGATACCAAGGGCGCGCAGAAGACCGGCTTCCACGGCATCAACGGCACGACCAAGTCGGACCCCACCACGGGAGAGGTCAAGACGAAGGTCACGACCCCGGACGGCGCGAAGACCGAGACGAAGATCACCCCGCCCGGCCCCAAGGCCGACCAGGTCCAGGCCCCCGACGACCTGCCCTTCGGAGTCCCGGGGCCCGAGACGTCGACGACCACCACGACACCGGACGGGTTCACCTCGACGACCGCGGACGGCACGAACACCATCAAGAGCCCGGACGGGGACGTCATCACCTCGAACGGCACCACGACGACGATCGACACCCCGATCCAGGGCCCGACCACGAAGGAGAAGATCTTCGACGGGCTCGGCGGCGAGTTCGCGCCCGCGCAGTCCGAGAAGCCCGCGCTCTCCACGGAGCTGGGCCCGAACGGCGGCTTCACGACCTCGGGACCGTTCGGCGAGGTCAACAAGGGGCCCGACGGCACCACGACGTTCAGCTCGCCCGGCGGTGACGGCGGTGGTCCCACGCCGGAGTTCACCGTGAACAACAACACGGTCGCCACCCCGAACGGACTCTCCGTGACCGACAACGGCGGCTCCACGACGGTGGGTGGCGGCGGGCTCAGCGCGGACAACGCGAACGGTGTCAGCTCGGTGTTCAACGGCCCCCCGGCGGGCCAGCCGGTGGTGACCCACAACCCCGCCGACGGCAACGTCGACATCAACTTCGGCAACACCACGCTCAACGGCAACGCGGGGAATCCCGGCGGCGGATTCGCCCTGCCGGACGGCACACAGGCCAATGTCGGCAACAACGGCAACGTGAGCGTCGTCAACGGCGACGGCGGTGGCCAGAGCGTCAACCTGCCTCCGGCAGGCGCGGGCGGCCCGGTCACCTTCACCGACACCAACGTCAGCACCAGCATCGCTCCGGGCGGCGGCGCCACCATCACCACGCCGGGCGGCGCCGCCACCACGCTCGACAACACGGGGTTCACGGTGAACACCGGCGGCCCCACCCCCGACACGGTGCAGTTCAACGGTCCGGGCAACTCGCTCGACGTGACCCCGCCCGGCGGTCAGCCGCAGGTCTCGGTCGGCCCGGACGGCGCCATTACCACCGGCAACATCACGACCGACGGCGGTGGCGGCGGCACGGCCACCGGCGGAGGGGGGAACGTGGAGTTCTCGCCCATCGACATCAAGTTCAGCACGCCCGACGGCGGAACGGTCTCCGTCAACCCGCAGGGACAGTTCGACCTGAACCCCTCCGGAACTCAGCCGCCGATCACGGTCAACCCGAACGGGGACATCTCCGTGGGCCCGAACGGCGTGGCCCCGGTCACCTTCAACGGCCCCGACGGCAGCGCCGTCACCACCAAGCCCGGCGGCGGCCTCGACGTGGCGCCGCCCGGCGGTCAGCCGGTGGTCTCGGCAGGACCGGACGGCGGCGTCACCGTCAGCGGGATCACCACCGACGGCAACGGCGGCGGTACGGCCGCGGGCCCAAGCGGCAAGATCGACTTCTCGCCGCTCGACATCAAGTTCAGCGCCCCGGACGGCACGGCGTTCACCATCAACCCCAACGGCAAGTTCCATGTGGACGGGATCAGCCACGGCGCGGACGGCGTCACCATCGGCGGCTCGACCACGGTCAACAACGACGGCTCGGCGAGCATCGCCCACGGCGACCAGGAGATCAACGTCGCCGCCGACGGCACCATCACGGCCAACGACGCGCAGGGCAATCAGGTGCCGCCGGCCGTGCCGCAGCCGACCCCTGGAAATCCGGTGAATGCGGGCAATACCACCATCTCCGTCGCCAATGCCGGCGGCCACTCGGTCACCGTCCACGGCCCGACCGGCGCCACGGTGACCGTCAACAACAACGGCACCACGACCGTCACCAATGGTCCGATCCAGGCGAGTCACGGCCCGAACGGCATCAGCGGCAGCGTGGGCACCGCCAACCCGGTCCAGGTCAGCCAGGGTCCGAACGGTGTCACGACCGTCAGTCAGAACGGTACGTCGGTGAGTACGGGTGGCAACGGCCCGACCACGGTCGCACCGCAGGGCGGGCCCGCCACGGTCACCGTCAAACCGCCCTCGGGCGGCAACCCCGCCCAGGTCACCACCGCCGACGGCAGCACCACCAGCGTCCACGGCGACGGCACCGTCACCAAGTCCGCGCCCGACGGAACCGGCACCCAGACGGTCAACACGGGCGGCCCGGACAACACCACGGTGACGGTCGGCAACAACGGCACCACGACTGTCAGCAATGGCCCCATCCAGGCGAGTCACGGCCCGAACGGCACCGGCGGCAGCGTGGGCACCGCCAACCCGGTCCAGGTCAATCAGGGTCCGAACGGTGTCACGACCGTCAGTCAGAACGGTACGTCGGTGAGTACGGGTGGCAACGGCCCGACCACGGTCGCACCGCAGGGCGGGCCCGCCACGGTCACCGTCAACCCGGCCGACGGAGGCAACCCGACGCAGGTCACCACCTCCGGCGGCAGCAGCACCACCCTGACAGGGAACGGCGCCCAGACGGACGTCAACGGCAACAACACGGCGAACAGCACGATCAACAACGACGGCACCATCAGCAACAACGCTCCGGCAGGCCCCAACAGCACCGTTGTCACCGGGGCGAACGGCACCACCGCCGCCGACAACGGCAACTTCAGCGTGGACAACACCGGCACCGTCACCGACGGCCCGGTCACCATCACCGCCAACACCGACGCCAACAACAACCCCGTGGCCACCTTCACCGACACCTCGGCCGGCGGTGCGCAGGCCGAGGTCGGCACCAACGGCGTCAACACCCAGGGCGTCAACACCACGGTCAACCCGGGCGGCGATGTCACCTTCACGCACAGCCAGACACCCGGCGGTCCGCCCACGACCGTCAACTCGGGCGCCGACGGCACGATCACCGCACAGACCCCCGACGGGGCCCAGGCGAAGGTGCCGCCGCCGCCCCAGAACATCGCGGGCGGCGGACCGGTGCCCGCACCGGCCGCGAGCACGATCACGAACAACAACGGCGCCACCATCTCGTCGGACGGACAGACCACCACATTCACCAGCGACGGGTTCACGACCACCACCGGCAACGACGGCACCGGCCCGGCCACCACCACCGTCCACCACGACTCCGGCGTCAGCCACACCATCGACAACAACGGCCAGGCCACGGTCGGCAACTCGCCGAGCGGCGCCGGCATCACCGGCACCAACACCCAGGTGACGGTGAACACCCCGCAGCAGGAGGGCTGGGGCCTGTTCGGCTCACCGGAGATGACCGGCGGCCAGAACACCCTGTCCAACGGCCCGGACGGACCCACGATCACCACACACGGGGCCGACCCGGTCCACGAGCCCGGCAGCACCGTCGTGCACGGCCCGAACCCGGGCGGACCCGACGGCGAGTTCTCCGTCACGTACGGGCCGGCCACCGGCACCTTCGCCCCCGGCGGCGTCACCGGCCTCGGCCCCTCCGGCACCCACGTCGACCCGGTCACCAACCTTCCGATCGACACGGCGGGCAACCCCATCGGCAACAACCCCGGTAACACCACCATCAGCACCGTCACCGGCGACGGCAACAGCGGCATCACCGTGCCCACGCCCGGCGGCGGCCCCGTCGTCCAGCACGACGGCTTCTACGGCGGCAACACCAGCGTCGACACCAACAACACCAGCATCGGCAAGAGCCCCGGCGACGTGGAGAACGCCGGTACGCCGGGCCAGAAGTCCGACATCCTGGACGGCCCGCACAACCCCTACAACCGCGGCCCCGCGCCGGGCCCCGAGACCTTCACGGTCGGCGGCAACGGCGGCGGTCCCTCCGCGGTCATCCCGGTCGGCGGCAAGGGCGCCTCCACCGTCCACGGCGGCCCGTTCGACGTGAAGGCCAACGGCAACGGCAGCTTCGACGTGTCCGTGCCCGGCAGCAACCAGCCCGGCGACACGGTCACCGTCGGACCGGACGGCAGCCTCACCGGGCCCGGTGTGGCTCAGGCGCAACCCGGAGCAGGACAGGAGGGGCCCGCCGGGCCCCCGCAGGTCACCTTCAGCAACCACACCACCGTCACCGGCGGGCAGGGCGCGGCGCCGGTCGTCACCCCCGAGGGCGGCGGGGCCACCACCACCTTCGCCAACGGCGGCGCCACCACCACCGACCAGGCGGGGAACGTCACCATCACGCAGAACCCGGACGGCACCACCACGTTCAGCAACAACGCGGGCGGCGAGAACACCACCTTCACCGTCACCAAGAACGGCGTGGAAGGCACCGTCACCACGACCGACAACAACGGCAACCCGGCCACGTTCGACGTCAAGGTCAACAACAACGGCTCCGCGCAGGTGAAGGACGCCAACGGCAAGACCCTCACCGAGGTCGACGCCAACGGCTCCTTCAACGAGCAGCACACCCCGATCCACGACTACCACGCCTACGCGGGCGGCCCCACCTCCGTCACCGAGCTCCACGAATACGGCTACGAGGCCCTCACCAGCATCCTCAAGGGCGCCGTCGGCCAGGCCGTCAACTTCGGCTACGAGGTGGGCGCCAAGGGAGCCGACGCGCAGACCACCCTGGAGAACGCGGGCATCAAACTCGGCTACGGCGTGGGCAATTCGCTGGCCGGCAAGAAGGTCGAGAACGACCACGGATTCAAGACCAAGGGCCCCGAGGTGCCGCTCTCCTCGCTCCCCACGAAAACCATCGGCGCCGTCAACTCCAACCAGGACACCGAATTGGCGAATCCGCCGGAAGAAGTCCCCATCAAGGTCTGAACCGAATGACCCCACCCCTCGTGTGTAGGGCGCGGGTCCACGAACGGTCCATGAAATACCCATCCGCATCACCGACTTGGGAACAGGAGAAATTCCGATGGCCGATTACATCGTCAACGACGAGAAGACCAGCGCCGCCGCCTCGCAGACCATGAACGAGTACGAGATCGCAGTCGCCCAGCTCAACAAGATCAAGTCCGACCTGGACGCGCTCACCGCCGACGGCTACAACACCCCGTCCGCCAAGAACGACTTCCAGCCCTTCGTGCAGGAGTACACGGACAACTACGGCAAGGTCACCGAGGGCCTCACCGGCATCTCCGAGTACATCAAGAAGTACGGCGAGGGCATGACCCAGTTCGACTCCGAGATGGGTGGCAGCCTCCGCAAGTGACCCCTCCCGGACATGGGCCGGGCCGGCCCGGCCGATGTCCCGCACAGCCTGGTGACCCCCGTGCCCAAGGAGCACTGACGATGCGTCTGACCGTCACCGCCGTCGACCCGGAGCAGGGTCAGACCGCGGACATCATGATCGAGACCGACCCCGAGGCCCCCGCGGGCGAACTCGCCGAGCAACTGCACCGGCGGCTGCGCGGCGGCACCCCGGACACCCCGCCCGTCCTGTACCACGGGGCCACCCCGCTCCCCGCCGACCAGCCGATGGCCGCCGCCGCCCTGCGCTCCGGCAGCCTGCTGTCCCTGGACGCCCCCGCACCCGAGGCGGGCCCGGAGCCGGACGGCGTCGTGGAACTGCGCGGCATCGGCGGCGCCGACGCCGGGCTGGTGTTCCGGCTGTCGCCCGGCGACTACGAGATCGGCTCCGCCGCGTCCTGCCGCATCCAGCTCCGAGCCGGAGGGCTCGCGAAGACCGCGGCGCGCCTGAAGGTGCACGCCGACGGCACCGCGACCGTACGCTCGGTCGACCAGGACGGTGTCACACGGGACGGCACCGAGGCGCGGGACTGGACGGACTGGCCGCTCGGCGGCGTCCTCACCGTCGGCCCGGCCCTGCTCGAACTGGCCGCGCCCTCCGTGCCCGACGCCGCCCTCCAGCCCTCCGACGACGGCGTGGGGCTCGACTACAACCGGCCGCCCCGGCTGCTGCCCCCGCCCGTCAACAACCGCTTCCAGCTCCCCGTACCGCCCGGCAAACCCACCCGTAACAAGTTCCAGCTCGTGCTGATCTTCGCGCCGTTGATGATGGCGAGCGTCTCGTTCGTCCTCTTCAACAACCCCAGGTTCCTGATCTTCGGTGTCCTCTCCCCGGTCGTCGCCCTCATTGCCCAGTTCTCCAACAAGCGCCGTGGCAAAGAGAGTTACGAGGACCAGCTCAAGGAGTACGAGGAGAAGAAGGCCGTCCTGGAACAGGACGTGGACGAGGCGGTGCTCGCCGAACAGCACGCCCGGCGCCTCGCCGCCCCGGACCCGGCGTCGGCCCTCCTGATCGCCACCGGCCCGCGGCAGCGGCTGTGGGAGCGCCGCTGGCGCGACGACGACTTCCTGCTGATGCGGCTCGGCGTCGCCGACCGCCCCGCCTACGTGGAGCTCCAGGACCCCGCCGAGCCGGAACACCGCCGCAGGGTCGACCGCACCACGCACTCCGTGCCCGTGACCGTGCCGCTGCGCGCCTCGGGTGTCATGGGCGTCGCCGGAGGCGACACCGCCGAGCCGCTGGTGCGCTGGCTGATCGCCCAGGCCGCCGTCCTGCACAGCCCCTCCGACCTGCGGATCTGCGTACTGTCCGGCACCGGCGGCGCGGACCGCTGGTCCTGGGTGCACTGGCTGCCGCACTGCGCGCCGCTCGGCGAGGACACCATCTCCCTGGTCGGCGCGAGCGCCGAGTCCGTGGGCCGCCGCATCGCGGAACTCACCACCGTGATCGCCGCCCGGCAGCAGGCCGGCGACCGGGCACCGCGCGGCGGTGCCGTGGGCGAACCCGATGTCCTGGTCGTCCTCGACGGCGCCCGCAGGCTGCGCTCCCTGCCCGGCGTCATCCAGATCCTCCGCGACGGACCGGCCGTCGGCGTGTACGCGCTGTGCGTGGACGACGAGGCCCGGCTCCTGCCCGAGGAGTGCCGCGCCGTGGCCGTGGCCGGGCCGAAGTGGCTGCGTGCCGAGCAGGACAACGCCGACCCCGTCGACGAGGTCCGCATGGACGCGCCGACCCGCTCCTGGTGCGTGGGCGTGGCCCGCGCGCTCGCGCCGATCCGCGACGTGGGCGAGGACGCCGACGAGAACCTGCTGCCCGCCTCCGCCCGGCTCCTCGACGTACTCGGTCTCGAACCGCCCACCCCCGACGCCGTCGCCGCGCGCTGGGTGATCGCCGCCCGCAGCACCCGCGCCGTGCTCGGCGAGGGCGTGGACGGTCCGTTCGCCGTCGACCTGGCCGCCGACGGGCCGCACGGCCTGATCGCGGGCACCACCGGATCCGGCAAGTCCGAACTGCTCCAGTCCCTCGTGGCGAGCCTCGCCGTCGCCAACCGGCCGGACGAGCTGAACTTCGTCCTCGTCGACTACAAGGGCGGCAGCGCCTTCGCCGAGTGCGAGGACCTGCCGCACACCGTCGGCATGGTCACCGACCTGGACACCCACCTCGTGGGGCGGGCCCTGGTCTCCCTCGGAGCCGAACTGAAGCGGCGCGAGCACATCCTCGCCGAGGCCGGGGCCAAGGACATCGACGACTACACCGACAAGCGCATCCGCCGCCCCGAGCTCCCCCCCATGGCCCGGCTCGTCCTCGTCATCGACGAGTTCGCCTCGATGGTGCGCGAACTCCCCGACTTCGTCTCCGGACTCGTCAACATCGCCCAGCGGGGCCGCTCCCTCGGCATTCACCTGATCCTCGCCACCCAAAGGCCCTCCGGCGCCGTCACCGCCGACATCCGCGCCAACACCAACCTGCGGATCGCGCTGCGCACCACCGACACCGGCGAGAGCCGCGACATCATCGACGCCCCCGACTCCGGGCAACTCTCGCCCCGCACCCCCGGCCGCGCCCACGCCAGGCTCGGCCACGCGGCGCTGCTGCCGTTCCAGACCGGCCGGATCGGAGGCCGCCGCCTCGACGCGTCGGACACGGACGAGGAACGCCCGGCGCCGATGCTCACCGAGCTCCACTGGGAGGCCCTCGGCGCCCCGATACCCAGGCCGGACGCCCAGAAGGACGCGTTCCAGCCGGTCACCGACCTGTCGGTCCTGGTCGCGGCGGTACGCGACGCGGCCACCCGGCTCTCCGTACCGCCCGCCCGCCGCCCGTGGCTGCCCCCGCTGCCCGACACCCTCACCCTCACCGACCTGCCGACGCCCCCCGAGGCGGACGAGGACGGCCGGCTCGCCCCGGTGGCGTACGGCCTGGTGGACGTACCCACCGAGCAGACTCAGCGTCAACTCGCCTTCGACCTCGACGAGATGGGCCATCTGTACATCGTCGGCTCACCGCGCAGCGGCCGGTCCCAGACGCTGCGCACCCTCGCCGCCGCTCTCGCCGGCGCGCACCGCTGCGCCGACGTCCACCTGTACGGACTCGACTGCGGCAACGGAGCCCTCCAGGCCCTCAGCGGGCTGCCGCACTGCGGTGCCGTGGTGGACCGGGGCCAGGTCGAGCGGGTGGCCCGCCTCCTCAACCGCCTGGCCGCCGAGGTCGGGCGGCGCCGTGAACTCCTCGGCAGGCGGGGCGTCGCCGACCTCACCGAGCTGCGCCGCGCCCTGCCCGAGGCGGAGCGGCCCCCGCACATCCTGCTGCTCGTCGACCGGTTCGAGGCGTTCGAGCGGGACTTCGCCAACTACGACCAGGGCAGCCTGATGGACGCCATGACCCTCCTGATGCGCGAGGGCGCGAGCGTCGGCGTGCATCAGGTCCTGTCCGGCGACCGCATCCTCGGCCAGAGCCGGTTCTCCGCCTCCACCGAGGACAAGCTCGTCCTGCGCCTCAACGACCGCTCCGACTACTCCATGGTGGGCCTCAACGCCCGCAATGTCCCCGAGGACCTCCCGGCCGGCCGCGGTGTCCTCTCCAAGGACATCAACAGCGCCCAGGTCGCGTTGATCCCCGGCACCGACGGCACCGACGCCACCGGCGCGGGCCAGGCCCAGGCACTCGGCGCACTCGCCGAACGGGTCGCGGAACGCGACGCCGGCGTACCCGCCGAGCGCAGGCCGTTCCGCGTGGACGTCCTGCCCGACGAACTGGACTTCGCGGACGCCCTCGCCCGCAAGCCGCGGAACACCTCCCCACTGTGGGCGATGATCGGCGTCGGCGGCGACGAACTCGCCGCCATCGGAACCGACTTGTCACAGGTGCCGTCCTTCGTGGTCGCCGGCCCGCCGAGGTCGGGCCGCAGTACGGTGCTGCTCACCATGGCGAAGTCGCTGACCGATGCCGGCACGAAGATCGTGGTGATCGCGCCGCGCAATTCGCCGCTGCGCGGCCTCGCCGGACAGCCCGGCGTCGTGGAGGTCTTCACCGACGCAGACGTCGCGGTCGCCGACTTCCGCGCCGCACTCGGCAAGGTGGACAGCCCCGCCGGAGCCATCCTCGTCGACGACGCGGAAATGATGATCAACTCCGAGCTCGACACCGACTTCGTCGCGCTCGCCCGCGGCAGCGCCGGGGACGGCTGGGGCCTGATCGTGGCCGGGAACAACGAGGCACTGCTCGGCGGCATCGGCGGCTGGCAGGCAGCCGTACGCCGCAACCGGTGCGGCGCCCTGCTCGCGCCCCGCCTCATGGGCGACGGCGAACTCGTCGGCGCCCGTCTGCCACGTGGCCTGATGGGCCAGGACAGCGAACCCGGCCGCGCCCATCTGCAGCTCGGCGACGGCCGCTTCACCACGGTCCGCGTGCCCGCCACGACGGTGGACTGACCGGCAGTACGGCGTACCGCACCACGGAGCAAGGCCGGAAGGCCTCCGCTCCCCTCCGGCCACCGGGGGGAGCGGAGGCCTTCCGGCCTTGGGCACACACGAAGAAGAGGGCCCGGCCGTTCCTCCCAGGAACGGCCGGGCCCTGTGCGGGGCCGACATCGGTCAGGTGGCCGCCGCGCCGGCGGCCACCGGCGCCTCCTCACCGAAGGCGAACGTCGAGGTGATGGCGTCGAAGAGGTCGCACAGCGGCTCGGCGAGCGGAATGTTCGGGCTGAAGCAGGTGATGATCAGGACCCGCTCACCACCGGGAAACGGCACGAACGTGTGCGTCACCACCATCTTGTACGAGATGCCGTCGGCGATCTCCGTCTCCTCGATGCCGGCCATCCGGCCGACCGGACCGACACCCGGCAGCGTCACCGTCGTGAGGGTCCGGGTGGTGCCCTCGCGGCGGCGGCCCCCGCCGGCCGAGAACTGTTCGGCGATGCCGCTGGCGGAGAAGTCCTCGCCGGGCGGCGGATTCACGCTGAACACCATGAGCCCGGCCATCAGCAGGCCGTCCTCGTACATGGCGGTGGTGCCAGCCGCATAGACGGCGCCGCGCATGCGGGCGCCCTCCATGATGCGCCGCGCACTGCGGAACGTGTGATTGATGGCGTCCCGGGTCTCCTTCTGCGGAGCGTGCCGCAGCATCTCGGCGCGGCGCTCGGCGAGCGTGTCGCCGTGCAGGTCGTACTCCGTCCAGTTCTCCGGGATGGCGATCCCGAAGGTGTGCGAACCAGCGGTCATGGGACCGTTCTCCTCAGTTCGTTTCGGGCCGGGCCCGTGTCGGGCCGGGCGGATGGGGGAAGCGAGGAGGCCGTCGTCCTAGGACGACGGCCGGGCGGCGCCTCCGGCGGGTGTTGCGTCGCCGCCACCGCCCGGGCTGCCGTTTTCCTTGAGCGAAGAGCCCATCTCGGTGTCGAATTCGGCGAAGGCCTTCACGATGGCGGCGCAGCCGTCCTTGAGGTCCTTGCTGTTCCGCTTGACCTGTACGCGCCCGTCCTTCCACGCGTCGTCGAAGTTCGTGCCGGGGCGCACCAGCGGCGGGCCGACGTCCTCGGGGTCGTAGCCCGACGGCCGGGTGTCGATGAGATCCACCACCCGGCCCAGCAGCTCACCGAGACGTTGCACCTCGTCTCCCGGCATCTCGATCTCGGCCAAGGCTCCTCCCTCGTACGCGTCGTCCGGCGGGCGTGTCCCGCCCCGCTCCAGGAACGACCGTGGACACGGGACGGTTCAACGCCCCGCCGGATCAAGGGCATAAGGAGGTCGGAGCGGCACCGGGGGTCTCGGGGACGGTCACACGGACTTGCGGACGAGTTTTCCGTCGGGCGACACGGCGAACCACTCGCCGTCCAGGCCCTGCCCGTTGACGTCACCGGGCGCCATGTCGCCGACGTAGTAGTACAGCGGCCAGTCCCCGTACGTGACATGCACGGCACCCCCAGACTGCTTCGCCTCGCGCAGCAGCGACTTCTTGACGCCCTTGCCCGCGTCGGCGGGGGCGGGGCTGGTCAGCGCGGGCCACACGGCGATGCACTCCGCGTCGCAGTTGCTGGTGGCCTCCTTGTCCTTGGTGAAGGCGTACAGGGTGCGGCCCTGGCCGTCGACCAGGATGGAGCCGAGCCCGACGTCCGCCACGGTGACCTCGGTGCCAGGCGCCGCCGTGACCGGTTCCCTGTCCGCGCCGGTGCCGCCGTCGCTCCCGGTACCACAGGCGACAAGTCCCAGGGCCAGCGGGATCGTGAACAGAGCCTTGCGTGCGCGCATGGTGATGACCTCTCTCGTACGTCGTGAAAGCGGGGCGAGTTCCCCGTGGCCCACACGTGCCGCCCGCGGTACGGGTTCAGCGAGCGCCGTCCCGTCTGCCGACGCCCCAAATCACGGACGGCGTTGAACCGTTCGGTCCGTGCGTCCGTTGGTCGACGCGAAGGGCCCTGGAAGCCCAACTCCCGGAAGGACGAAAGACATGCGCAGGCTCACTGTCGCGGCGGGCGTCGCCGTGCTCCTCGCCGGCCTCACCGGTTTCGCCGGTCTGGCCCCGGCCTCGGCCGAGAGCGGCCCCGGCGCCGGGAGACCCGATGGCGCCCGGGTCTCGACGGCCGCCGCCGAAGCTGCGCGGGCACCGGCCGTCTCCCTGATCGCCCGGCTCACCGGCGACCAGGCAGCGCGGAAGAAGGACGGGCCCGCCGAGGGCGCCCAGGGCGGCAAGGCCGTCGCGCTCATCAAGGTCAAGGGCGACCGCGTCACGTTCGCCCTCACCTGGAACGGCATCGACAGGCCGGCGCGCGGCCATCTCCACCAGGGCCGGCCCGGCAGCAACGGCAAGGTGAAGGCCGAGCTGTTCGGCACGGCCATGCCCGCCTCGGTGAATTCCGCCGCCGGGCAGACCTCGATGTCCTCCGCCGCGCTCGCCCGGCGGCTGCGCACCGACCCCGGCGGCTTCTACATCGACCTGCACTCCGAGGAGTCCCCCGGCGGCACGGTGCGCGGACAGCTACGGCTCCTGGACAAGCCGGTGAACCCGCTCAGCATCATCAGGGGCGGCAAGTTGCGCGCGCTCGCGGACGGCGGCCAGGAGATCCCGGCCGACGCCCCCGGGAAGGCGGGCGACCCGGACGGGCACAGCACCACGTTCCTGCACCCGAGGCCGGACCGCGTCGACTACTCCATGGCCTGGGTGAACATCGGGGCGCCGCTGGCCGGACACATCCACGAGGGGGTGCTCGGCGAGAACGGCGACGTACGGCTCCCGCTGTTCGTCACTCCCGTACCGAAGAACATCTTCGCGATCTCCGGCAGCGTCAGCACCCCCGACGCCGAGCTGATCGCACGCCTCAAGGGGAGCCCGACCAGCTTCTACTCGGACGTGCACACCCGTGAGTTCCCCGACGGCGCCGTACGAGGGCAGTTGTTCCGCTGACGTTCACCGGCAAAGGGCTGACGGGGGTTTCGCGGGTGGCTTGTGGGCAATCTTGCTTGCCCCGGCCCCTGGTGACACCCTGCATCCGTGCGGATCAAGCTGCCCTTCCCCAACTCCCGCCTGTTCTGGGGGATACTGCCCGTGGTGCTCGGGCTGATCGTGATCCTGGGCGTCATGACGTTCGGCGCCGGCAGGGCCGCCACGGTGTCCGGCGCACCCGCCGACGACAAGTACGTGGACATCGGGACCGTTGTGCCGAATCGGGCGCCCACGGCCGGACCCGACGCATCCACCGGCTCGTACACCGTCGACTGCGGCCGCAACGAACAGGGCCACTACAACATGGACAACGTCGTGACCTCCCCGGGCGTCGTGAACGGCGCCCACCACACCCACGACTACGTCGGCAATCTCTCCACCAACGCCTTGTCCACCGACCGGACTCTGGCCGCCGCCGAGACCACCTGTGCGGGCGGCGACCGGTCCACTTACTACTGGCCGGTGCTGCGCCGCCTCGACCGCACCGGCGAGGCCCACAAGGCCGGCGTCGGTGCCCACGGCAACACCGGTGAGGCCGTCACCGCCTCCTCGGTGCGGGTGGAGTTCCGTGGCAACCCGGTGAGTTCGGTCGTCGGCATGCCCCGCTTCCTGCGGCTGATGACGGGCGACCCGGTCGCGGCCACCACGGACAGCACGAACGTCCGTGCACAGTGGGGCTGTTCCGGCTACCCGGACCGGTTCACCCGGAACTACGCACGCTGCCCGCAGGGCAGCGGACCGACCCGCACCCTGGACTTCCCGAGCTGCTGGAACGGCCTCGCCACCGACAGCCCCGACCACCGCGCGCACACACCGTTCCCCGCCGCCGACGGCGCCTGCCCGCGGGCCACGTTCCCCATTCCGCAACTGCGCGTCACCCTCACCTATGAACTCCCGGAGGGCACGCCGTTCGCCGTCGACTCCTTCCCGGAGCAGCTGCGCGACCCGATCACCGACCACGCGATGTTCGTGAACGTGATGACCGGGGACCGCATGGCGGAGCTGGTGCGCTGCATCAACGAGGACCGGCAGTGCAGGGCGGGGTGACCAGGACCCCTCGCACAGCCCCCGACCAACCTGTGACTTGTCTCACATCTGCCGGGAATTGAACCGACCCGGCCCGCCGTCCGTGTTCAGCGCATCGGCCCAGGAGAGGACGGAGAAGATGGATGGCGGCATTGTGGTCCCGCAGCCGGCAGAGACAGGACACCGGTGACGAGGCACTGATCCGGTCCCTCTACGAGGAACACGGCAGAGCCCTGCTCGCGTACGCGCAACGCCTGACCGGCGATCGCAGCGCCGCCGAGGACGTGGTCCAGGAAACCCTGATCCGGGCCTGGAAACATCCGGACGCGCTGGTCAACGGCAAGGGCTCGGTACGTGGTTGGCTGCTCACCGTGGCCCGCAACATCATCACGGACCGGTACCGGGCCAAGGCCGCGCGCCCCACGGAGGTCGCCGAGTCGGTGACCACCCAACCCGTCGAGCAGGACCACGCGGACGCCGTGGTCGACTCGATGGTCGTCATGGAGGCGCTCGACCGGCTCTCCCCGGACCACCGGGACGTACTCATGGAAATCTACTTCCAGGGCAGGAGCGTCGCCGAGGCGGCGAACAGACTCGGGATACCACCCGGGACGGTCAAGTCCCGGTCACACTATGCATTGAAGGCCCTGCGGGACATGTACGCGGACAGACCGACGGCAGTGAAGCTGGTGGCGTTGAAGGGGGTGGCGGTGTGAGCACCAGGGAACACGACAGCGAACTGCTCGGCGCCTATGTCCTCGGCGCGCTCGATGAGCAGGAGGTGCGAACCATCGACGAACACATGGCTTCGTGCCAGAAGTGCCGCGACGAACTGGACGGGCTGCGGGAGATGGAGTCCGCGCTCGGCGAAATGCCCCCGGAGGCGTTCCTCGACGGGCCCCCGGAAGGCGGTGACCTGCTGCTCCAGCGCACGCTGAGGCAGGTCCGCAACGAACGCGCCGGGCAGACGCTGCGGCGAAGAGCGGTCCTGGGCGCGGTCGCGGCGGTCGCAGCGGGCGCCGTGCTCGGTGGCGGCATACTGATCGGGCAGAACACCGGCGACGGCCGCGCCCTGGAGGCCCGCCCGCCGGCACCCTCGGTCACGGCCACCGCACCGGCCACGCCCCCGGGGAGCGTGAAGGTCGTCGAGGGCCACAGCACCAGAACCGGCAGCGAGATGCGCCTGAAGGTGACACCGGCAGTCGACTGGATCCGCCTCAATGCCTCGGTCACCGGCATCCCGGCGGGAGAGCGCTGCCGCATCGTGGTTGTGGCGAAGGGCGGCAAGCGCGAGATCGCCGGCAGCTGGCTGGTCGCCAACAAAGAGAAGGGGGCGAACCTCGACGGCTCGGCAGCCGTCCCCCTGGACGACGTCGAGAAGGTCGTGGTCGAGAACGACAAGGGCAAGGAGTACGTACAGGTCAGGATCTGAGCACGCGCCGGGCCCGCACAGCCCATGCCCTTGCAGCGCCGCGGACGTACCCGGAGTGTGGGGCCACCACACCGCCGCGTACGCCCACGGCCGACGCGACCGCCCGGCCCGCTCCTCGAACGAAATATCCGGAGTACGGGCGCACCACCGCCAGGGGGCCACGGCCGTGACAAGCCGGACGATTGCCCGCGAGCGGGGCGAGCCCGGGGACTCCGCCGTCCGGGCCCATGGCTACCGCCCCGTCCGGTGCCGGTGGTTGGCCCCCAGGGCCACAACTGCCTGCGCGGCCAGCCGGCCACGTCGGACCGGTGCCGGCAGGAACGCGGCAGTGGGGGCGGTGCGCTCGTCGTCAGGGTCCGGAGGGCGGTCACGGCGGCCACCCCCACGGCGGCGCCGGTCACGATGCGCCAGATCCCGGCCCAGGCTCCGCCGCCGAGTCCGATGCGGTCCAGCAGGAGGAAGCTGAGCATGGCGCCCGGCAGGTGTCCGGCGACATGGGCGGGCCAGTTGCCCGGCGGCGAACGACGGGCTGCTCACCGAGGCCTGGTTGTACGCGGGCACCGCCAAAGAGCGCGACCCGATCGACGGTCTCCGGCCATATGGACAGGGGCACCAAACCAGGACTTCGGCGCAGTCGCGTGCCGTCCGATTCGTGATCACGTGAGTCCGAGAAGGATGAGCGGCCGGCCGGCGTCGCGGGCGTTGTGCCGGAGGCCGGCGGCGATGCTGCTCTTCCAGGCGAGGCGAAGAGCGCTGGCGGCGAGGTTGCGCCAGGTCGCCATGGCGCCGGGTGCTGAGCCGGTCGCAGCTGGGAAGCTTCCTCGGCGATCGTCGTGTCTCGGACGTGGTCCAGGTCTTCGATCTTCCAATGGCTGCGCATCAGCCGAGCGAGCTCGGCGGGTGTGGCTTGTTCCGCAGTTGGGCTGGTGACCGCGCAGACGGTCTTGATCCTGACCTCGCCGGTGTTGCGCTCCATCGGCGGCGTTTGGAGCTGGATGGCCCGGCGGGCGCCGGGAAAGAGCAGGCTGTTCGCCGTGCGCACTTGGATGCGGCGGATCTCACCGCGGTCGTCCCGGTGTCGTGGGTGCTGCCTGCAGCGGAATCTGCTTCCAGGGAAGGGATTTGATCTGCTTGTAGAGCTGCTTGTGAAGCTTCTTCTGGTTCCGTTTCACGATCACGATGTACTGCGTGTCTCGGCCGAGCAGGTAGCCGGCGTGCTCGCGCTGGGTGTGCATGGCGTCGCCGGTCACGACCACGTCCGCCGGATCGGCAAGGGTCTCCGGCAGAGGCTGGAAGCAGGTGGTTTCGTCGGTCTTTACGCCAACGTCGAGTTTGGCCAGGACCAGGCCTCAGAGGCGGTCGCAGGCTGCGAGTACATGAATCCAGCGGCCCATCGCCCGGTCCAACGCGTCGCCGTCGATGCGGCCCAGCAGCCGACGCACCGCCGACTCCGCCGGCAGGCACCGATTCGGGAACGGCGGATCGGTCCGTACGCCGAGACGCTCCAAGGACGGACGACGGGGCGTCGGTGATCCACTCACCCACCGCCGGCAGAGAGGTCGCTCCGGCCGGAAACGCGCACGCGGACAGCGCAAGCATGACGACCAGAGCGTGCCGTACGCCGCGTGGATCGCGAGGGCCGGGCACCTCGGCCGGACGCTCCAGCCGGCCCGGGATGTCTCCGGGTACGCCCGGGATGCTCGCGAAGTTGGTCAAAGGCAAGCGGGATCGGCGATGACGCGTCGGCAGGCACGGTTCATTCGCCCGCGGTGTCCTCGGCCTCCCAGCGAAGCAGATCGCCTGGCTGGCACTGGAGCACCTCGCAGAGTGCTGCGAGCGTCGTAAAGCGCACCGCCTTGGCGCGACCGTTCTTGAGTACCGCCAGGTTGGCGGGCGTGATCCCTACGCGGTCTGAGAGTTCGCCCACGGACATCTTCCGCCTGGCCAGCATCACGTCGATGTCGACGGCGATCGGCATCAGATCACCTCGTCCAACTCGGCCTGCATCTGCGCCGCTTCGACATCGCGGGCGACGGCCTGGGCGAGCAGCGTCCGCAGTACGAGCACGATGAGCGCGACCCCCAGGATGGCCACGCCAATCCCGCCCATGATGAGAGTGACGCCCGGGTCTTCCCGCTGGCCGGGCGCATTCACGGCCGTGACCGCGAACCACACGAGGGCAGCCGCGACGATCGCGCCGATGATGACGTCCACGTACCGGAAGGCGGCGTGGGAGAACACAGTTCCGCGCCGCACCATCGCCACCAGTCGCCATACGCAGACCAGGGCGACCTGAGCCGTTCCGATGCCCAGGATCGTGATCACGCGCAGCGCGGTCAGCGGGAGCGACCCGTCCTCCGGATCGTTTCCGCTGACCAACGCCCACACCATCAATGCCTGTACGAACACGGTGCCGGTGAGCACCACCACGAGCACGGTGCGCAGCGCGCGCACGGTCAGCTTTCCCATGACTCATCCTTCCATCGAAATACGATGGAAATCTATCGAATATCGATATGTAAAGCAAGGGCTGAGCCGAAGGACGAATTCATACCCTGGCGGGACGCCCCCCTCCCGCGACCGGCGAGATGCGAAAGTTTTCGATCTTGCCGAAGTCGACCTCACTCAGTCACACATCGGACGCCGTGCGACTACGCCGAAGCCTCCGGCACCAGGCCGCTGTGCGCGATCAGGTTCGGCTCATCGAACGCGGCCGGGACCGGGATCAGATCGAGAGGGGTAACGATGGACGACCATGGACTGAGCGGGAATCCGGCGTGGACTCCGGTCGCGCTGCTCGCGCGCGAGCAGCGCGCTCGGCTCGGGGCGATCGGTTCGGACCTGGAGGAGCAGCCCGAAGCCGATCGACGCAGCGGCCCCGCACCCGGTTTGCGGGCCGCTGTGAAGGGGCCGATCCTGAAGGAAAGGCATGCCGAACGATCGTGTGGACCGAGCACAAGGGCTGCGAAGCCTAGGACCGCGGCCCGATCCAGGGAGCGGGTTCCAGATGAGGCTTGTCGTCGATCTCAACCGGTGCCAGGGATTTGCTCAGTGCGTCTTTCTCGCCCCGGACGTCTTCGCTCTGCATGGCGACGAAGCGCTGCTGTTCTCCCCGCACTTCGACGAGGCGCAACGTGACCGGGTGGAAAAGGCTGCTGCAGCCTGCCCGGTCCAGGCCATCCTCGTCGACTACTCCGACGAGCCGACGAAGGGCGTGGAGCCCCATGTCCGCTGAGACCGACGTCGAGGTCTTGCGGCGCCAGGGCCGCATTGTCGTCGTCGGTGCCTCGCTGGCCGGTCTGCGCGCGGCGGAAACCTTGCGCGACAAGGGCTTCACCGGATCGCTGACCATGATCGGCGACGAGCCGTACGAACCCTACGACCGGCCGCCGCTGTCGAAGCAGGCGCTGCTCGGGCGGGCGCGGGCCGAGGACACGGCATTGCCTCGGCGGCGCGACATCGATGCCGAGTGGCGTCTGGGCGGCGCCGCTGAGGGCCTGGACCGGGAGGCGAAGCGGGTGCGCCTGGCGAACGGCGACACCGTGCCCTACGACCGCCTGCTGATCACCACCGGGACACGAGCTCGGCCCTGGTTCCACCCGGAAGAGGCTGCACTGGACGGGGTTTTCGTGCTGCGTACCCGCGACGACTCAGCACGCCTGCACCGAAAACTGACCGGGGGCGCCTCCAGGGTGCTGGTGATCGGAGCCGGTTTCACGGGCTCCGAGGTCGCCTCCGCCTGCCGGGAGTTGGGCCTTGAGGTCACAGTTGCCGAGCGCGGCCCGGCACCGCTGGTAGGCGCGCTCGGCGGGGTGATCGGCGCGGTCGCGGACCGGCTGCAGCGCAAGCACGGAGTCAATCTGTGCTGCGGAGTCAGTGTCACCGCCCTCGAAGGCGACTATGCGGGACGACTCAGGCGCGCTCATCTGTCCGACGGTTCGGCGATCGACGTGGAGGTGGCGGTCGTCTCGCTCGGTGCCGTCCGGAACACGGAATGGCTCGCCGGTTCGGGGGTGGCCGCGGGCCCCCGGGGGATCGCGTGCGACGCCGGGTGCCGGGTGTTCGACGTCAATGGCATCGTCACCGACGACATCTACGCCGCCGGTGATGTCGCACGCAGCCCCCACCCGCTGTTCGACTACCAGTTCCTGGCGCTGGAGCACTGGGGCAACGCGGTCGAACAGGCCGAGATCGCCGCCCACAACATGATCTGTGCAGGTCCAAAGCGCCGTCCGCATCTGTGGCTGCCGATGTTCTGGTCATCCCAGTTCGGTGTCAACATCAAGTCGGTGGGTGTTCCCTCGCTGGGCGACCAGCTGGTCGTCGCCCAGGGGACGCTCTCCGAGGAGCGGTTCGTAGCGGTGTACGGGTACCACGGCCGCGTCATCGCCGCGGCGTCCTTCGACGGAGCCAAGTGGCTGGGGTTCTACGAGCAGCAGATCGCGGCCGGCGCGCCGTTCCCGCCGGAGTACGACACGGTCGACCGTCGCACCGAAACTCTGGAGCCGGTCGACCCGGCCTTCCCCGACCCCCATCTGCCCACCCACGGGCCCACCGTCACGCTGACGGGTCACTCACCGGACGAGCGGCGTGTCGAGTTCGTTCCGTCGCATGCCTGATCACCGGCCCTGTGCCGCCCGGAGCCCCTCAGGAGACACCATGACCCCAGGCACCATCACTGCGCAGATCGCCGACTACGCCAATCGGGCCGATCCGTACCCGCTCTACGCAGAACTGCGCAAGACACCGGTCAGGCGGGAGGACGACGGCACCTACCTGGTCAGCACCTACTACGAGGTGCGGAACCTGGCCAACGACCCGCGGCTGAGCAACGACACGAGCAACCGTCCGCCGGGCTACGCGCGCGTCGGGCACCCGGCGGAGGAGACCGGTCTGCCACCCAGCTTCATCTTCACCGACCCGCCCGTGCACGACCGGCTGCGCGACACCATCAACCGGCCGTTCGGTCCTCCGCACAGCCCCAGATTCCTCGACGGACTGCGCGGAGAGCTGGCCCAAGTCGTCACCGAGCTGCTGGACGCCTTCGACGGCAAGGACCAGGTCGACATCGTCGAGGACTTCTCCTATCCCCTTCCCGTCACTGCCATCTGCAAGGTCCTCGGCGTGCCTCGCGAGGACGAACCGCTCTTCCACGGCTGGGCCGACGCCCTCGCGTCCGGAATCGATCCCCAAGCCGCCGGCCGGAGCGGCCAGGAAAAGGCACAGCAGGCGCGCCAGGACATCGGCGCCTATCTGTCCGACCTGATCGAGACCAAACGCCGCCACCCCGGCCCCGGAATACTCAGCGCGCTCGCCCCCGACATGACACCGGCAGACCTGGAGGCCACCGCGGTCCTGCTCCTGGTCGCCGGCCACGAGACCACCGTCAACGCGATCACCAACACGACCCTCACCCTGCTGCGCCACCCCGACGTCCTTGACCGGTTCCAGAAGGAGCCGGAACTGGCCGTCCCCCTCATCGAGGAAGTACTGCGATACGAGCCCCCGGTCCAGTTCGTCCCGTGGACCACCGCCCTGGCCGACATCGACGTCGCCGGCACCACGATCCCCAAAGGCTCACCGGTCTGGCTCATGCTGGCCGCGGCCAACCGCGACCCCAAACGCTTCAAGGAGCCCGACCGGTTCGATCCCGACCGCAAGGACAACGAGCACCTGGGTTTCTACACCGGCATCCACTACTGCTTCGGCGCCCCGCTCGCCCGTATAGAACTACATGTGGCTGTGCCCGAACTGTTCCGCCGGGTCAAGTTCTCCCGGCTGATCGAGGACCCGCCGCCGTACCGCGCCAACGCAGTGCTGCGCGGCCCCCGCCACCTTCCCGTGGCGATCGAAGGCCTCACTGCCTGATCGTCACACAAGCCCTCCCAGGGGTGTCGGCGTATGTACCGACCGGCAGAGGGCGTCATTGAGGCCGCCGAGGAGCTGCGTCACCCGTGTCCGGTGGGGGACGCACCTTTCTCGATGTCTCCGAGGGGAGCCGTTCATGACCACGGCGAAAGACCTGTTCATCATCTCCATGGACCTGAAGCATTCCGTAGGGCAGGGCGACCTGTCCCTCGCACTCGCGGGAGCCGAGCTGATCGATCTCATCGGTGCGGGTGCGGTCGCCTTGGACGGAGACCGCATCGTGCCGGGTGAACCGCCGACGCTGGACGACCGGTTCATGTGCGAGGCCGCGGCAGGGCTCACTCGGCAGGCACCCTACGAACGGGTCGAGGACTGGCTGTGGCGCCGTGGCCGAGACCTCTCGGCCGCGTACCAGGCCGCCTTGGAGGAGAACGGTGAGCTGAAGCCGCAGCGAAGCAGTCGGTTGCCCTTCGGCTCGGGACGCATGGAACCGGTCGATACACCCGCCCGCCGCCGTGCAGCCGACCGCTGGAACGAGAAGGAACCCGTCCTGGCCGCCCTCGCCTCGATCGTGGGCATCGACGACGAACGCTCCGACGATGAGACCGGCCTCGATGACGACGCAGTGACGACCGTGGTGACCACCGTCCACGACGCGGTGATGGAGCTGGAGGCCGTACGCCAGAGGCGGAACATCGAGAAAGCCGCCTTCGCCAACGTCTGGCGCGGACCGTGAACCGAGCCCGCCTTCAGCAGCGCGCTCGGTTCCGACATCGACGCACGGCCGTCGGGCAACTCCCCATGCTTGTCCGTGGACCAGTATCGGTCAGAGGCCCGCGGACTACACCTGGAAACTGAGTGCGCGTCCGGCCCACCGTTCGATCGCGGTGTTCCATGGACACCGCCAAGTCTGGAGTAGGACGGTCACCGGACCGCGCTGCAACTCACAACTGACACCGTGATCCTGTTTGCGCAGTCCGGCAGGATCGTCACCCGGCACGCATAGGACCTGGTCGTCCCAGCCTCGTCGCGCGCAGTGCGGAGTGGGCCCGGCCCGCGCTTGATGGGCAGCAGCACAGCGGACCGCAGTAGCGCGTACGCGCCGAACAAGCGAGATCCGCGATTCACGGCCCGCCAGGAACAACGCGCGCAGTCACTCATCGACCGGGTGTGGCCGGCAGGCAAGCCGCCGGTCTTCCGTCAGTGCCGGTCCAGCTGCTCCGCCCAGTCGGCGGGCACCCTCCCAGTGGGGCCCGGGACCGGCTGGTCGAGGGGGTGGCTGTCGGGTGGAGCCAGTTCGGGTCCGGTCTCGGAATACTCCGAGGTGTCGAAGTTCCAGAACCAGCCCTCGCCCGGTTCGAAACTGCGGATCACGGGGTGTCCGGTCGCCGTCCAATGGGCGGTGGCGTGCTTGGCGGGCGAGTCGTCGCAGCACCCGACGTGGCCACACAGCGCGCAGCGCCGCAGGTGTACCCACCATCCGTCGGCGGCGTCGCACTCGACGCAGCCCGAACCGCTCGGCGGGACAGAGGTGTCGATGCCATTCTGCGATGTCATGAGCTCTCCTCCTGGACAGTCCGCCGGACGAGGAAGCCGACCTTCATGTCGCACTCAGTCAAGTATGTCCGGAAGGCGCCGCCGACGCGCCACGGCTCGGCCTTCCGGTCCGCCGCGCCACGGATTCAGATGTTGAACGTCGATGGTCGCCGCACACGCTCCCGCTGCCGCCGTCGCGCAGGCCGGCATCCGACTGCGGGATCCCAGCCTCGTATCGACCGCCATCGTCCGGGGCGCTGAACTCCGTCCAGCCTCGGACCGGTCGGCGCGGCTTACCCGCTCACGTGATGTCGGCGCCGTTTCCTCACCCGCACGGGTGACAGACCGGGCGGACCGGCGGCACGCAGGATGGGACCGGGGTCAGATCGAGAGGGTGGCGATGGACGACCATGGACTGAGCGGGAATCCTGCGTGGACTCCGGTCGCGCTCCTCGCGCGCGAGCAGCTCGCACGGCTGGGGGTGGTCGGTTCGGAGCACGCCGCAGCCGCCGGGGACGTCCTCTTCGCGGCCGGCGACGCGTCCTACGACTTTTTCGTCGTCCTCGACGGGGCGGCGGACATCGTGGAACGGCTCGGTGAGACGACCGAGCGGGTAGTGGCCTCGTACGGTCCGGGCGAGTTCCTGGGCGAGATCGGCATGCTCACCGGCGAGCGCGCACGCCTCGCCGGCGTCATGCGGAGCGCGGGCCGGGTGCTGCGCGTCCCGCTGCGGCAGATCCAGGTGCTGATGACGCAGGACACCGACCTCAGCGACTTCGTTCTGCGAACGTTCCTCGAACGCCGGGCGAACCTGTTGCGCAAGCGCGCCGGTCTCACGCTGGTCGGATCCCGGTACGACCCACACTGCCGGGCACTGCTGCAGTCGTTCTCACGCAGTCGGACCGCTGTGAACTGGCTGGACCTGGAGGATCGGCCAGAGGCCGAGGCGCTGCTTCGGGAACTCCGGGTGCCCGTCGCGGACCTCCCCATCGTGCTCGTCCCGGGGCGGCCGATGCTGCGCAACCCGCAACCGGCCGACATCGCCGCAGAGTTCGGGGAGCCACCCGCCGAGGCCGACGACGACCGGGACGTCTGCGACCTGCTGGTCGTCGGAGGCGGCCCGGGCGGCCTGGCGGCGGCGGTGTACGGCGCGTCGGAGGGACTGCAGACGGCTCTGCTCGACGCGGCGGCCTTCGGGGGCCAGGCCGGTACCTCCTCCCGGATCGAGAACTACCTCGGGTTCCCCGCAGGTCTCTCCGGCGCCGAGCTCGCCGCCCGCGGTGTCGTGCAGGCGGCCAAGTTCGGCGTCCGGTTGCACCGCAACGCCCGCGCCGCCGCCTTCGCCGGCCGCCCCGGCAGACACTGCGTGACCTGCGACGACGGGCGCGTGTTCAGGGCCCGGGACGTCATCATCGCGACCGGCGCCGAGTACCGGCGCCTTACCGTGCCCGGAGCCGAGTCATGGGAGGGAAACAGCGTTCACTACGCCGCCACCGTCGCCGAGGCGCAGTCCTGCCTCGGCAAGCCGGTCGCTGTCATCGGCGGGGGAAACTCGGCGGGACAGGCCGCGATGTTCCTGTCGCGGACATCCGGTCCAGTACATCTGCTGGTCCGGGGCGAGGATCTGGAACATTCGATGTCGCGCTACCTCATCGAGGAGATCGCGGCCAACCCGAGGATCCGGGTGTGGCTTCGGACGGAGACGGTCGCCCTCGTGGCGGACTCGGAGATCACCGCAATCGACGTCGTCGACCGGAAGGCCGGCCGGCGTTCACGCCTGGAGGCCGGCGCCGTCTTCGTCTTCATCGGCGCAACGCCCTGCACCAGCTGGCTCGGCGGTCGGCTGGCGACGGATCGCAACGGCTTCCTGCTCTCCGGACAGGATCTCGACAGCGCCTGGGAAGCCGACCGGGCACCACTGCCCTTCGAAACGAGCGAGCCGAGCGTGTTCTGTGTCGGCGACGCACGCAGCGGCAGCGTGAAGCGGGTCGCCGCCGCCGTCGGAGAGGGATCCGCCGCCGTCCGGCTCGTCTTCGAACGCCGACGACTGGATGGCGATCGTCACCTGCTCATGTGAGGGACGAGCACGGACGGAATCGACACCATGGAACCGGCGAGGATCTCCGGGACGCGGGATTCACACCTGCATCCACGGCCGAGGAGCCCGGAACGCCGATGAGCGTCCGAGAGGAATGGCCACCGACGGGTCCAGCACAGCACCACGGCGGTGTGACAGAGCCAGGCGGAGGCGACTCTCCGGATTGTCGAAGTCACACAACAGTGCATGCTCCTTCGTGCTGCAGGAGGGAGGAGCCGTAGGTTGCCGGGCGTCAGTCGACACGCGGCTGGGAACCGCCGTGGTGGGCTCAGCGCCCCGGGCCGCAACGCGGTCGCGATGGCAGCCCGGGCGGGTGCCGTAACCCCGGCGCCGGAAGCTGACTGGCCATCAGAGAAGTCGGCGTCGGGTCAGCATTGATCCGAGCAGCCCCTGCATCAGCCGGCCACACCCACGACTCTCGGGGACGCCTGCCGAACACCGATGGCCGGTTCGTTCGATACCGCCCGAGGTGCCGCAACCAGCGCCGGCTCACTGGCTCGCGAGCCGGCGCCGCCCACAGAAGGCCACGTCAGCGCACCCGGCCACGCGGCTTGAGGGGGCCGGGCGGAAGTTCGGGGGCGGGCAGCCGGTCGCCGTCGTAGCCCTTCACCTCGCCGAAGCGCGAGGTCTCCGTCCAGGCCCGCCGGGCCTCCTCGATCTCCTCGTGGGAGCGCCCGATGAAGTTCCACCACATGACGATCTCCTCCTCGAAGGGTTCGCCGCCGAGGAGCATGAGGCCCGCGTCGCTGTCCGCGCGCAGCGGGAGTTCGGAACGGCCGCAGCCGAGGTAGAGCATGGAGCCGGGCTGCACGGGCACGCCGTCGACCTCGGCGCTGCCGGACATGGAGAGCACCGCGTACTCGAAGTCCGGGTCCAGCGGCAGCCGGGCCTCGGCGCCGGCGGTCAGGGCGAGGTCGGCGCCGACGATCGGGGTGTACGCGGTGCCGGGCGAGGCGGCGCCGTCCAGCTCGCCCAGGATCAGGGTGGCGGTGAGGCCCGGGGCGGAGACGGTCGGCAGGTCGATGTGGTGCTGGAAGTGGGGCTCGACGTGGCGGTGGGCGGACGGGAGGGCGACCCAGAGCTGGGCGCCGTGCAGGAACCTCGCGTGGGGCTTCGGGCTCTCCTCGGAGTGGCTGATGGCCCGGCCGGAGGTCATCAGCCCCAGTTCGCGCGGGCGGATCGTGCGCAGACTGCCGACGCTGTCCCGGTGCAGGACCTCGCCGTCGTGCAGCCAGCTGACCGTCTGCAGGCCCATGTGGGGGTGCGGCGGGACCTGCATCCCGGGTTCGTCCGCGATGTCGTCGGGACCGTAGTGATCGACGAAGGCCCAGGCGCCGACCATCCGGCGGCCCAGGTTGGGCAGCAGTCTGCGGACCTCGGTGGACTCGCCCAGCCGGACGTGGCGAGGGGTGAGGAGTTCACGCACGGGCTCGGCGACGACAAAACCCCGTCCTCCACAGACGGAGAGTGCGGCCTGGCGATCGAGATTGCTCATGGCGCTCAACCTATTCCCGAGCGGGTCCGGGAGGGCCGGTACCCACGCCGACAATTTAGTGGAATATTCAATCACCGTGCGCCGTTGGGGCAGTCACAGGGTGGTCGGGCAGCGGCTCGGCCACCGGTCGGACGGAGCGGGGCAGGAGCCGCGCGGTCCGTGACTGAGGAGGTCAAGTGAGCGACACCTACTTCGAGTTCGGCACGGCTGCCGACCGCTGGGACCGTGCCCGGATGTTCTTCGAGGCCAAGGAGTACATGAGCGCGGCCCGGATCCTGGAGGGACTGGTCGAGGAGGTCCCGGAGCAGGTGTCGACGCGTCTGCTGCTGGCCCGGACCTATTACCACTCGGCACGGCTCGGCAAGGCCGAGACGGAGCTGCGGGCGGTGCTGGAGCGCGACCCGGTCGAGCACTACGCGCGGCTGATGCTCGGCCGCACCCTTGAGCGTCAGGGGCGGAGTGCGGAGGCGGCCGGTCATCTGCGGATGGCCGCGGCGCTCTCCGGGGACTTCGGCTCCGCTCCGGACGGGGCGGCCGCTCAGGGGCCGTCGGGCACCTGAGTCCGGGAGGGGCACGGTACGGGCGGCCGAGCAGGGCGGCCGCCCTGCTCGGCGTCGTACGCGCATCGGAATCGACGCCTCCGGCGGCCGCCCGGCCGATTTTCGGATGCCGTGCGCTCGTCCCGCGTGATATGTCACTCGCTCATGACCGATCTTGAGACCTCTCGCCTCCTGCTCCGCCCGATGAACGCCACCGACGCTCTGCGGGTGATCTCCGGCACGCCCGGTGAAGGGGCCCGCTGGGCACCCGGCTATCCGTCCCCGGGGGAGAAGTCCGCGGCCCAGCGCTTCCTGGAGACCTGTGCGACGACCGGCGATCCGAGTCCCTTCTGTTCGTACGAGATATGTCGCCGCACGGACGGACTGGTGATCGGCGGCATGGGATTCCATGGCGCGCCGGACGAGGACGGGGACGTCACGATCGGCTACGGCCTCGTCCCCTCGGCACAGGGAATGGGTTACGCCTCCGAGGCGTTGCGCGCCCTGCTGCTGTTCGCCCGCGAGGAGGGGGTGCGTCGGGTGCACGGTGACACCGACCTGGACAACATCGCGTCCCAGCGCGTCATGGAAGCCGTCGGCATGCGTCTGGAGAAGCAGGACGAGCGGCTGAAGTACTACCGGACCGACTGGGGCCCGCGGTCCGAGGAGTAAGCCGGTGCGGGGGGAACGCCGGAACCCCGACGGGAGGTCCCGTCGGGGTTCCGGCGTTCCGCCCGCGTGTGATGCCGGTCAGCCGGCCGCGGTGGCGGGGCGGTTCGCGCCGCTGCCTCCGGTGGTCACGGCTCCGGTCCTCGGTGCGAGCAGCCGGTCCGTCAGCTGGCCGAAGAGGAGCCCGAAGGCCACCCAGAGGGTGGTCTGCACGGCGAGGGTGCTCAGTCGGAACTCCCAGAGCAGGGAGGCCGGGAAGTCCTTGCCGACTTCGTTGTACGAGGGCAGGAACGCGTAGGCGAACCCGATCACCAGGACGTACGCGGCGGATGCCGTGATCGTCGCGTTCCAGTTGCCCAGCCGGGGAGCCAGCCGTTTGCCGAGGATGACGGCGGCGACGGCCAGCAGCACGCTGAGGGCGACCATCAGGAAGAACAGCGCGGTGCGCGGGCCGATGGTGTCGGGGTTGCCGACGGCCGGCGGGTTGGCCGGGTACTTCAGGAACGGGACGACGTACACCGTCAGCAGTGCCGCGCCCGCGATCAGCGCGGCCGTGGCCCGCGGACCGAACCTGCCGATCCGGCCGAGGGCGTAGCAGAAGACGAGCGCGGCGATGCCGCCGATGGCGACACCGAAGAC
This sequence comes from Streptomyces sp. CLV115, assembly GCF_038448545.1. Taxonomy (NCBI): domain Bacteria; kingdom Bacillati; phylum Actinomycetota; class Actinomycetes; order Kitasatosporales; family Streptomycetaceae; genus Streptomyces; species Streptomyces sp. CLV115. The sequence goes on along the minus strand of NZ_JBCEWQ010000029.1, from coordinate 16,760 downwards.
CAGTACACCGGTGGCGAGGCCGGCGGTGGACTGCATGGTGCGGCTGACCAGTTCCTCGCCGCCGTCGTGGTGGTGGCTGTGCGCCTCCTCCAGGGCGATGGCCGCGTCCACACGCGACTCACCGAGGAAGTAGGCGACCAGCAGAGCGAGTGCGCCCGCGGCGAGGCCGGCCAGCATGCCGCGGACGAGCAGGGCTCTGACAGATATGGAGTTCATGTGGTTTCCCCAGGATCGGACGGTACGTCAGTGGCAGGGGAAACCGAGGAGGTGGCGGCCGTCGTGGACCCACTCGTGGACACCTTCGCCGGAGATGACCGCGGTGGCGCCCTGCTCGGCGCCGACGAAGTACAGCAGTACGAGCATGAGGATGCCGAAGAAGACCGCCCAGGGGGCGATGGCCTTCAGGGAGATGGGGGTGATCGCCGGTACGGCGGTGGCGGGGGCAGCAGTCTGTGCCATGGCAGAACCTCCTGAGGGAACACGCGTCCCGATCGTGGTGCCTGAGACGTGGGTGCTGGGTCTGACTTCCCGCACAGGTACGGGTTCACAGTGGCGCGACCGTGCCGGATTCTCACCGGACTTCCGTCACACCTACGTCATGTTCGCCGTGACCATACCGCTTGGGGACAGGTGCCGCCATGGTGCCGGTGACGGGGCCCGACCGCCCGGATGCCAGGGTGGGCACACCCGAGGGGCCAGAGTTCAGGGAGTTGACCGGGTCATGGCAGTACAGGTGATGTTGATCTCACCGGCGCTCAACGCCGCGCTGCGCGAGGCCCGTTTCGACGGTGACGCACCGCTGGACGCGGCCGGGGTCCGCCGGGCGGAGGCGGTCGCGGCAGCGGTGCCGGACGCCGACCGGTATCTGCGCGGGCCGTCCGAACGATGTGCCGGGACCGCCGACGCGCTGGGGCTGCGGGCCGGACCCGAACCCACCGTGCAGGGCTGGGACATGGGCCGGTGGAGCGGTCGGCGGCTGGCGGCGGTGAGCGCGGCCGAGCCGGAGGCGGTGTCGTCCTGGCTGACCGATCCTTCGGCGGCTCCGCACGGTGGCGAGTCCCTGCTCGAACTCTGCGCCCGGGCCGGACGCTGGCTGGACGCGCTGGAATCCGCCGAGGGCGGCGGGGGCAGCCGCGTGCTGGCAATCGTCGAGCCGGCGGTGGTGCGGGCGGTGATCGTCGGGGCACTCGCGCTGCCGGTGGAGGCGTTCTGGCGGCTGGACGTCGCCCCGCTGACGCTGACCGCGCTCAGCGGCCGTTCCGGTCGGTGGAACCTGCGGTGCGGGCAGCAACTGTCCCCCGCGACCGGCCCCGCCGTCTGATCCGACCGATCCGATCCGACCGATCCGATCCGGGCGGCCGATCCGATCCGGGCGGCCGATCCGATCCGGCCTGCGATCCGGTCGGCCCCGCCGATCCCGCCGATCCCGCCGATCCGAATGCGCTGTCCGGGATCCGGAGCTACCCCCTATGGTGGTGGGTGCAGCTGGTTCGCCCTGTCCGCCAGGCAGGCGCGTCGCAAGAGGGAACCCGGTGGGAATCCGGGACTGCCCCGCAGCGGTGAGTGGGAACGACCGCCGTCATCGAGCACTGGACCCGACGGGTCCGGGAAGCGACGGCCAGTAGGTGTCTCGTACGCGGGACGCGCCCACGAGTCCGAAGACCTGCCACTGCCCGTGCGCGTCGGACGCGCACGGTGATCCCGGTGACCTCGTGGGCGGGTCGGCGTACATATCGAGCAGGTCACGCGCGTCGGCACGGCGCCGCGGATCCGCCCGGTCCGTCATCCCTTCGCGTCTGCGATCCGTCCCGGGGTCGTACCAGGACACGCTCGCGAAGGAGAGTCACGTGACCACCGAGTCCGCAGTCGCGGCAGCCCGGGCCACCGTGTACGGCTACCCCCGCCAAGGGGGCGACCGGGAACTGAAGAAGGCCGTCGAGGGCTACTGGAAGGGCCGCGTCACCGCAGCCGCCCTCCGGGAGACCGCCGAAGAACTGCGCCGCGCCAACTGGCGACGGCTTGCCGAGGACGGCATCCACGAGGTCCCGACCGGTGACTTCTCGTACTACGACCATGTGCTGGACACCAGCGTGATGGTCGGTGCCGTGCCCGTCCGGCACCGTGCGGCCGTCGCGGCCGACGCGCTGGACGGCTATTTCGCGATGGCGCGCGGGACACAGGACGTGGCGCCGCTCGAAATGACCAAGTGGTTCGACACGAATTACCACTATCTGGTGCCGGAGCTCGGCCCCGACACCGTCTTCGCCGCCGACTCCACCAAGCAGGTCCGGGAGTTCGGGGAGGCGCTGGCGCTCGGGCACGACGCCAGGCCGGTGCTGGTGGGTCCGGTGACCTATCTGCTGCTGGCCAAGCCCGCTCCCGGTGTCGCCGCCGACTTCGAACCGCTGACCCTGCTCGACCGGCTGCTGCCGGTGTACGCCGAGGTGCTGGCCGATCTGCGTGCGGCCGGTGCCCAGTGGGTTCAGCTCGACGAGCCCGCGCTGGTGCAGGACCGTTCCCCCGCGGAGCTGAACGCCGTCGCACGTGCCTACCGCGATCTCGGTGCGCTTGCCGACCGGCCGCGGCTTCTGGTCGCCTCGTACTTCGACCGGCTCGGTGACGCACTCGCCGTACTGGCGAAGTCTCCGGTCGAGGGCCTCGCCATGGACTTCACCGGTCCGGCCGCCGCCAATCTGCGGGATCTCGCCGGGGTCGGGGGTCTGCCGGGCAGGCGGCTGGTCGCCGGGGTCGTCGACGGCCGCAACGTGTGGATCAACGACCTCCAGCAGTCCCTGGCCACCCTAGGCACCCTGCTCGGTCTGGCCGGCCGGGTCGATGTGGCGGCCTCCTGCTCGCTGCTGCACGTGCCTCTCGACCTGGCCGCCGAGCGCGACATCGACCCGCAGGTGGGGCGCTGGCTGGCCTTCGCCCGGCAGAAGTCGGCCGAGATCGCCACGCTCGCCAGGGGGCTTGCCCGGGGCACCGCATCGATCGCCGCCGAACTCGTCGCCAACCGCGCCGACCTGGCCTCCCGGGCGGGCTCCGCGATCACCCACGATCCGGCGGTACGGGCCCGCGCCTCGGCCGTCACGGAGGCCGACTCGCACCGTGAACTGCCCTATCCGCAAAGGGCGGTGGCCCAGCGCGCCCGGCTCCGGCTACCGCTGCTGCCGACGACCACGATCGGCTCGTTCCCGCAGACCTCTCAACTGCGCACCGCACGAGCCGACCTGACGGCGGGGCACATCGACGCGGCCGCGTACGACAAGCGCATCGAGGCCGAGATCCAGGAAGTGATCGCGTTCCAGGAGGCTGCGGGCATCGATGTGCTGGTGCACGGGGAGCCGGAACGCAACGACATGGTGCAGTACTTCGCCGAACGGCTCACCGGCTGCCTCGCCACCCGGCACGGCTGGGTCCAGTCGTACGGCACCCGGTATGTGCGGCCGCCGATCCTGGCCGGGGACATCGCGCGCCCGGAGCCGATGACGGTCCGCTGGACGACGTACGCGCAGTCGCTCACCGGCCGGCCGGTCAAGGGCATGCTCACCGGCCCCGTCACCATGCTCGCCTGGTCCTTCGTCCGTGACGACCAGCCGCTCGGCGAGACCGCGCGCCAGATCGCCCTCGCACTGCGGGACGAGGTGAACGACCTGGAGTCGGCGGGCAGTTCGGTGATCCAGGTGGACGAGCCCGCGCTGCGCGAGTCGCTGCCCCTGCGGGCCGCCGACCGAGCCGGGTACCTGGCCTGGGCGACCGAGTCGTTCCGGCTGGCCACCTGCGGCGTACGCCCGGACACCCAGATCCATACGCACATGTGCTACGCGGAGTTCGGCGACATCGTCCGGGCGATCGACGACCTGGACGCGGATGTGATCAGCCTGGAGGCGGCCCGCTCGCACATGCGGGTGGCCGACGAGCTGGCGGCCACGGGCTACCCGAGGGAGGTCGGCCCCGGCGTGTACGACATCCACTCCCCCCGGGTGCCGAGCGGCGGGGAGGTGGCCGCCCTGCTGCGCAAGGGCCTGGAAGCGATTCCCGCCGAGCGGCTGTGGGTCAATCCCGACTGCGGTCTGAAGACCCGGGGCTGGCCGGAGGTGTGCGCCTCGCTGCAACACCTCGTTTCGGCGGCCGCCGAGGTGCGGGCCACTCTGCCCGGCGGCGCCGGCCGGACGGTCCGCTGAGGGTCCTCCGACGGTTCCGCGGCCCGGGGCGGGTGCCCGTTCGGGTGCCCGTCCCGGGCCGCGGCGCGCCGTGTCATGAGGCCCCGAGCCCGAGCGGTCCGGCGGCGATCGAATGCAAGAAGTGTGGTCCGTACCAAGGTATTGACAGCCCCTTGGTTCACTTCTTAAATCGCATGAAGAACCAAGACCTCTCCCTGCTCCCCCACAACGGGCATTTGTCATAGCCATGACATGAGCTCGCTCCACTCCGCACGGGAAGGACCCCCATGACCTCTCCCCGCCGTCTGCTGGCGGCCGCGCTCTCCGCGCTCGCTCTCGTCTCCGCCTCGTCCGCGCTCGCCTCCGGGGCGCCCGCCCCCGGACCCCGCACCACCGCGGCCACCTTCACCGACGACTTCGACGGCCCGGCGGGCGCCGCCGTGGACGGGGCCAAGTGGCAGATCGAGACCGGCGACAACGTCAACAACCATGAACGGCAGTACTACACGGCCGGGAACAACAACGCGGCACTCGACGGCCAGGGCCATCTGGTCATCACCGCGCGCCGCGAGAACCCGAACAACTACCAGTGCTGGTACGGGACTTGCGAGTACACCTCGGCCCGGCTGAACACCTCCGGCAAGTTCACCCAGACGTTCGGTCACGTCGAGGCGAGGATGAAGGTGCCGCGCGGCCAGGGCATGTGGCCGGCCTTCTGGATGCTGGGCGACGACATCGGTCAGGTCGGCTGGCCGAACTCGGGCGAGATCGACATCATGGAGAATGTCGGCTTCGAACCGTCCACGGTCCACGGCACGTTGCACGGTCCGGGCTACTCCGGCGCGGGCGGCATCGGCGCCGCGTACACCCTGCCGGGCGGCCAGGCGTTCGCCGACGACTTCCACACCTTCGCCGTCGACTGGGCTCCCGGCTCGGTGACCTGGTCCGTGGACGGAAACGTCTACCAGCGCCGTACGCCCGCCGACCTGGGCGGCAACAGCTGGGTGTTCGACAAGCCCTTCTTCCTGATCCTCAACCTCGCGGTGGGTGGCTACTGGCCGGGCGACCCCGACGGCGGCACCTCCTTCCCGCAGCAGCTCGTCGTCGACCACGTGCGGGTCACCACCAGCGATCTCCGGCCGCCGGCCTGACCGCACGGCCCGCACGGCCCGCACGGCCCGCACGGCCCGCACGGCCCGCACGGCGGGCACGGCCCGCACGGCGGGCACGGCCCGCACGATCCGCCGGTGGCTCGCCGGACCGGTGACAGGCGACCGGTGACCTGTCACCGGTCACCGGTCGCCTGTCACGGGTTACCGGTCGCCTGTCGCCTGTCGCCTGTCGCCTGTCGCCTGTCACGGGCTACCGGTCACCGGCCACCGCCGGGCCCGCAGCGCGGGCCTACGCGTCCCGGTAGGACTCCAGCAGGCGCAGCCAGACCTCGCTGATCGTCGGGTACGCGGGAACGGCGTGCCACAGCCGGTGGACGGGGACCTCGCCCGCGACCGCGATCGTCGCCGAGTGCAGCAGCTCGCCGATGCCCGGCCCCACGAACGTGACGCCGAGCAGCGTCTCCCGGTCGAGGTCCACGATCATGCGGGCGCGCCCCCGGTATCCGTCCGCGTACAGGCCGGAGCCGGCCACCGCCGCGAGGTCGTGATCGACGGCCCGGACCCGGTGGCCGGCCCGTTCGGCCTCGGCGAGGGTGAGGCCGACCGAGGCGGCCTCCGGGTCGGTGAAGACGACCTGGGGGACGGCCGCGTGGTCGGCGGTGGCCGCGTGGGCGCCCCAGCGGTCGGTCTCCAGCAGTGGTGCGCCGGCGGCACGGGCGGCGATCGCGGCGCCCGCGATGCGTGCCTGGTACTTGCCCTGGTGGGTGAGGAGCGCCCGGTGGTTGACGTCGCCGACGGCGTAGAGCCAGGGCATGCCGTCCACGCGGCAGCTGTCGTCGACGGTGAGCCAGGTGCCGGGCTCCAGGCCCACCGTCTCCAGTCCGAGGTCTTCGGTGCGCGGGGCCCGGCCGGTGGCGAAGAGGATCTCGTCGGCCTCGATCTGTTCGCCGCCGTCCAGCTCCACGGTGACCGGGCCGTCCGGGGCCGCGCGCCGCACGGCGGCGACCGAGGCCCCGGTGCGGATGTCGGCGCCCGCCTCGGTGAGCGCCTGCCCGACCAGTTCGCCGGCGAAGGGCTCCATCTTCGGCAGCAGGCCCTTGCCGCGAATCAGCATCGTCACCCGGGCGCCGAGGGCCTGCCAGACGGTGGCCATCTCCACACCGACCACACCGCCGCCGACGATCACGAGGCGACCGGGCACCTTCTTGGCGCTCGTCGCCTCCCGGCTGGTCCAGGGGCGGACCCCGTCGATGCCCGGCAGGTCGGGCACGACGGCGCGGCTGCCGGTACAGACGGCAACGGCGTGGCGGGCGGTGAGCAAGTGTTCGGTGCCGTCGGGCGCGGTGACGGAGACCGTCTTCGTGCCGGTGAGCCTGCCCCGGCCGCGGTAGATGTCCGCGCCGATGCCCTCCAGCCAGGCGACCTGTCCGTCGTCCTTCCAGTGCGATGCGTACGCGTCGCGGTGGGCGAGGACCGCCGCGGTGTCCAGCGGCCCCTGCACGGCCTCGCTGAGGCCCGGGACGCGGCGGGCGTCGGCGCGGGCCACCACCGGGCGCAGCAGGGCCTTGCTGGGCATGCACGCCCAGTAGGAGCATTCGCCGCCGATGAGCTCCACCTCGACGACCGCGGTGCTGAGCCCGGCCGCACGGGCCCGGTCGGCGACGTTCTCACCCACCGGACCCGCTCCGATGACCACGACGTCGTACTCGGCGTTCACTGAAGGATCTGTCATGGGGACAGTCTGGTCGTGGGTGTGCGCCGCGGCCACATGGGCAGGCGGAATAGCGCAAGCGCAGGCACCGTTGTTCGGACAGATCCGAGCGGGCACAGGAAGAGGTACAGACAATGAGCACCGTTGAGCTCACCAAGGAAAACTTCGATCAGGTCGTCAGCGACAACGACTTCGTCCTGATCGACTTCTGGGCTTCCTGGTGCGGCCCGTGCCGGCAGTTCGCGCCGGTCTACGACGCGGCTTCGGAGCGCCACGACGACCTGGTCTTCGCCAAGGTCGACACGGAGGCACAGCAGGAGCTGGCGGCGGCCTTCGAGATCCGTTCCATTCCCACGCTGATGATCGTCCGGGAGAACGTGGCGGTGTTCGCGCAGCCCGGAGCGCTGCCGGAGGCGGCGTTGGAGGATGTGATCGGGCAGGCGCGGAAGCTGGACATGGACGAGGTCCGCAAGTCCATCGAGGGGCAGCAGAAGGACGGGCAGTAGGCGCCGTACGCTGCCGGAGCCTCCTTGGCTCCCCGTTTTCCATGTCCTGGTTTTCCACGTCCTGCGCGTTGCGCGCGGGTGAGGGGCCCGGCCGGGCGGGCCGGGTCCTTCGTCGTGTCCGGCCGTGGCCGGCCGGGCCCGGGAGCGCCTGGTTCGGCCTCAGCGGTCCGCGTCGGCTCCGGCTTCCCTCTCCCGGATCCTGGCCGAGAGGCCGAAGGACAGCTCGGCGCCGTCGACCAGCAGGGCCTCCACCGTGTGTGTCTCGGGGTCGATGTCCGCGACGATGCCCTCGCCGGAGTACCGGGGGTAACCCGACGCCCCCGTCTCACCGGTCGCCGACACCACGGCCGAGCGGACGGCCCCGCCGGGCCCGACGTCATCGGGTTCGGCGGCATCGGACTCGGCGGTGTCGCGCTCGGCGTCATCGACGGTGGCGCCCTCGGCGGTGGCGTCCTCGGCGATGCTCGGGACCAGCAGGATCTCGTAACTCTGCGGATGGCTCATGGTCATGACGCTAGGCATGCGGCGGGTGGTGCGCACGTTGCCGCGCTGGCACCCGGTGCGGTCCGGCCCGCCGGGCCCGTTCCCGGCGCCTCAGGCGGATTCACGCCCGACCGCCCCGACCCGCAGCAGGTCGTGGTGTTCGGGGGCGGCTCCGGGGTGCCGCACCAGCCGGTCGACGAGATCCGCCAGCGGCTGGGCCGTGGCCAGCTCCATCCGTACGGTGCTGAGCCGGGGCCGCAACAGCCTGCCCAGCATCAGATCGTCGGCGCCGACCACGGCGGTCTCGCGGGGCACGTCGATGCCCGCGTCCTGAAGGGCCCGCATCAGGAGCATCGCGTATTCGTCGTTGTAGGCGAACACGGCGTCGAGGTCCAGGGTGCGCCAGCGGTCCGCGAGCCGGGCGGCCGACTCCTCCTCGTACCGCAGCGGCAGTGGCTCGATCCGGGCCCCGTGGGGCCGGGCGGCCTGCCGGGCCCCGGTCAGCCGGGGTTCGGCGAACAGGTCGAGGCCGCTCTCCTCGGGCATCACCACACCGATCCTGCGCCGTCCGCGCTCCAGCAGCAGGCCCACCGCGCAGCTGCCGACCTCCCGTTGGTCCATCACCAGCGCGTGGACACCGGGCACCGGCCGGGGGCCGAGGGTGATCACGGCCTTGGCCCCGGATCGTCTCAGCAGACCTGCCCCCTGCGGGGTGAGGGGGATAGTGCCGGGGGCGATCACGGCGACGGGACGCAGTTCGGCCCAGGCGCGGGGTGCGTCGTCGGGGTCCAGGCCGGTGCTGCCGTACTGGACGACGGTGTAGTCGAGGCGGCGCAGCCCCGATTCCAGTTCGTGGAAGAACCGGTGGTGGAGCGGGCCGGTCGGGAAGGCCGCGGTGGGCAGCAGCACCATCCGGGTGTGTCCGGCACGCAGGCTGCGGGCCGCGGCGTGCGGGACGTAACCCAGTTCGGTGGCTGCCTCCCTGACCCGGCCGCGGGTGGATTCGCTGATCCGCACGGTGGGGCTGTTGTTCAGCACGTACGAGACGGTGGCCCTGGAGACCCCGGCGAGCCGTGCTACGTCGGCGCTGGTGGGGACGGGGCGTTGGGCGGGCTGGTTCGGTAACTGGCTCATGGCGTCGGGCAGTCTTCCAGACCTGTCGTGCGTGGGTACGCTCCGGGGCAAGGCTGAACCCTCGATGGCGGGGCTGATCGGCCGGGTGACCGGAACGGTGGGACCGGGGCCGGTCCGCGAGGTGATGGTACGGATCCGGGGCGGCGCCGAGCACTTTCTCGCTCATCCGGCGTCCGCGAAGGAGCGGATCGAGGTGGGCACGGTGGTGACGGTGCTCGGAAATCTGCCGCCGCGCATGGTCAAGTTGACTTCCGTGTAAGGGAGTTGAGGTCCGCGCCGGATCCTTTTGACGGCCGGGGCGATCAAGGCGCGGGCCGCCGCCCCGGCGGAGAATCAGGAGGCGGTCGTCGCCCGGCAGCCGGCGGAGAAGTGGCCGGAGACCGTCCGGGCGGGCGCGGGTGCCTTCGGCAGTGCGGACCACATGGTGCCCGCCGAACGGGGCCGACGGCATGTCGGACATGTTCGCGAAGGCGCTGCCATGAGCGGCACGGGTGCGGGCCCGGCCCGGCAGTTGCCCGCGACGACGGGCCGGAGCGGTCCGGCCGAACCCGTGCCGCGGGTGAACGGGGGTGGCTCCGGGGACTGGGGCCTCGCCGCAGAAACGGCGGATCCCGGTGACGGGTGATCAGGAGGACGGCGCGCCTTCCTGACCGGACCCGGCCGGCGGTGGCCGGTGTGCCCCCGATCCGGGCGCGCACCGGCCCCGCTCCACGGATTCGGCCGCACAGGTCATACGGTGTGGGGATGACCATCCAGCACCGTGACGACAGCATCGACACCTCGGCGGACTTCCCCGGCCGCACCGGCACGACCGCCACCTCGGAGGCCGACCCGCGTGATGTGGGGCCGGTACGCACCTCGTACGCCCCCGACCGGGACGGCGACCCCGACCCCGGCGAGATCGTCTGGACGTGGGTGCCGTTCGAGGAGAACGACGGGCGCGGCAAGGACCGCCCGGTTCTGGTGGTGGCCCGCGAGGAGACGGGCACGCTGCTCGCCGTGCAGCTCTCCAGCAAGCAGCACGACCGGGACCGCGAGTGGGTGGCGCTCGGGGCCGGCCCGTGGGACAGCTCCGGCCGGCCGTCGTGGGTCGATCTGGACCGGGTCCTGCGGGTGCACGAGGACGGCATGCGGCGCGAGGCCTGCGCGCTGGACCGGGACAGGTTCGACCTGGTCGCCGGGCGGCTGCGGGAGCGCTACGACTGGAGGTAGGGCCCCTGGCCCTGCCCCAACCCGTGCTCCTCGCCCCGGCCCCGTTCCGGCCCGTGCTCCTCGCCCCGGCCGAACGTCCGCTCGAAGGCGGTCCGGGTGGTGGCTTCGGGGCTGCGGTCGAGGATGCCGAAGACGATCTGCTCGAAGTGACCGGCGAACCTGCCGCCGTCCAGGAGCAGCGCCCGGAACACCCCGGCCACCTGTGCCGGATCGTTGCGGAACACCCCGCAGCCCCAGGCGCCCAGCACCAGCCTGCGGTACCCGCGTACCGCCGCGACCTCCAGCACCCGCTCCGCCCGGGAGGCGAGCGCGGCGGGGATGCGGTGGGCCTCCTCGGGGGTGCGGCTGCCGATGACTCCGGCGTTGGGCGCCGGGGAGGTGAGGAAACCCGCAGTGTACGGGGTGTCGAGCAGCCGCCCGCGGTCGTCGCGGAACACCGGCACACCCGGTGAGTGAATCACCCGGTCGGTGTAGAAGGCGCTGCGTTCCGCCCGGTGGTGGGCGTAGTAGTCGGGGGCGCGCAGCAGGGTGGCGTACAGGGCGGAGCCCCGGCACAGCGCCTCTTCCTGGGCCTGGGCGCCGTTGAGGTAGCCGCCGCCGGGATTGCGGGCGGAGGCGTAGTTCAGGACGGCGACCTTGCCGGGGCCCTCGCCGGTCATCCGTTGCGCCGCCCGCAGGCTGCTCTCGCCGGTGACCTCGACGGCCGTGGTGCGGTCGGAGTCCAGCGCCGCGACCGGCACCGGCTCGGGGCCGTACAGCCTGGTTCCCGAGAGTGCGGTGGTCAGGGCGCGCTCGATGCTCACCTCGCGCCCGTCCGGTGTGCGGTAGCGGCCGGCCTCGACGATGGCCTCGGTCTCACGCGCGATGCCACGCAGTCGTGCGCTCATCGGTACTCCCCCGTGTGGTGCATACGGGGCATGCTCGGCGCTCCGACGGCATGGACGCAACCGGATTTCCGATCCGAAGGGGCACTCTTGTGCGATCCATCCGCAGGGGTTTGGGTGGTGGGGAGGCACCGAGAAGAGGAGGCCCGGCATGTCGTCCGACACCCCCTGGGAACACGGCCCGCCCGGCCAGCCCCCGCCGCTCGGCGAGGGCGAGGCCGAGGATTTACTGCGCTGCATCTGTTTCAAGACGGGACCGCCCCGCAAGGTCGGTGTGGAACTCGAATGGCTCATCCACGACCGGGATCGACCTCACGTCCCGGTACCGCACCACCGTCTCGACGCGGCCGCCGGCATCGTCCGGGGCCTGCCCCTGAGCGCGGCGCTCACCTTCGAGCCCGGCGGCCAGCTGGAGCTCAGCTCGCGCCCGGCCGACTCCCTGATGGCATGCATCGATGCCACCGCCGACGATCTCACCGCGGTACGCGACGCCCTGGACGGGGTGGGTCTCGTGCCGGTGGGATTCGGCGTCGATCCGTGGCACCCGCCACGCCGTCTGCTGCGCGAACCCCGCTACGACGCCATGGAGGTCGCCTTCGACCGGTCGGGACCGGCCGGTCGCGCCATGATGTGCACCACCGCGTCCGTCCAGGTGTGTCTGGACGCCGGGGAGGAGGAACCGGGTCCGCTCGGCTACGGGCGGCGCTGGCAGCTGTCCCATCTGCTGGGCGCCGTCCTGGTGGCGGCATTCGCGAACTCCTCCTTCCGGCACGGTCGCCCGACCCCCTGGCGGTCCGCCCGGCAGTCGCTGTGGGCCGACCTCGATCCGTGGCGGCCTCTGGCACCGCCCGGCCTGCTGCCGCCGCGCGACGCCTGGGCGACCCATGTGCTGGACACCCCGGTGATGTGCATCCGGGAGGAGACCGGCCCCTGGTCCGTGCCGGAGCGGCTGACGTTTCGCGAATGGATCCGTACCGGCGCGCCGAGACCACCGGTTCGCGCCGATCTCGACTACCACATCAGTACGCTCTTCCCGCCCGTGCGGCCGCGCGGCCATCTGGAGCTGCGCATGATCGACGCCCAGCACGGTGCGGACGGGTGGCTGGTGCCGCTCGCCGTCACCACTGCCATGTTCGACGACCCGGAGGCCGCCGAGACCGTGTACCGCACCGTGAAACCGCTGGCCGAGACGGCCGGGGCGGAGCCGGCGCCGCGCAATCCGCTCTGGGTCGGTGCCGCCCGTGACGGCCTGGCCGATCCCGAACTGCGGGCGGCGGCGGTGGCCTGCTTCGAGGCCGCACTGGAGGCGCTGCCCCGGTTGGGGGCCACCACCGCCGTGCAGGACGCCGTGGCCGGCTTCAACGACCGTTTCGTGGCCCGGGGCCGATGTCCGGCCGACGATCTTCCCGAACTGCTCGCGCCGGGCCCGCCCGGTGGTCCGGGCCGCCCCTGGGAGGGGTCCCGCTCATGACCGATTCCGCCACACCCACCGGCTCCGCTCCCGAAGGGGCGGACCCCGAGGCACTGCGGCAGCGCGCCCTCGCCGCGCTGCTCACCGCCCGGGAACGCACCGCGCTGCTCACCGACAGTGTGGACGACCACGAACTGACCGCCCAGCACTCGCCGTTGATGTCCCCGCTGGTCTGGGACCTCGCACACATCGGCAACCAGGAGGAGCTGTGGCTGCTGCGCGCGGTGGCCGGGCGGGAGGCGATGCGCCCGGAGATCGACGGGCTGTACGACGCCTTCGAGCATCCCCGGGCGACCCGCCCCTCGCTGCCGCTGCTGGCCCCCGCCGAGGCACGTACATATGCCGCGGAGGTACGCGGCCGGGCCCTGGACGTCCTCGACGGTGCCGCGCTGGACGGCGGCGGTCCGCTGGTGCGGTCGGGGTTCGCCTTCGGCATGATCGCCCAGCACGAACAGCAGCACGACGAAACGATGCTGATCACCCATCAGCTGAGTTCGGGGACGGCCGTGCTGACCGCGCCCGTGCCGCCGGCCGTCACCGACGCCGCCGGCCTGCCGGCCGAAGTCCTCGTCCCGGGCGGCCCGTTCACCATGGGGACGTCCACCGAGCCGTGGGCCCTGGACAACGAACGCCCGGCGCATGTGCGCGACGTACCGGGCTTCTTCATCGACACGACCCCGGTCACCTGCGGCGCGTACCAGGCGTTCATCGAGGACGGCGGCTACACCGAGCGGCGCTGGTGGCGGCCCGGGGGGTGGGAGATGGTCCGTGAGCACGAGCTGGCCGCTCCCCTGTTCTGGCACCGGGACGCCGGCCGGTGGCTGCGCCGCCGCTTCGGGGTCACCGAGGAGGTTCCCGCGAACGAACCGGTGCTCCACGTCAGCTGGTACGAGGCCGATGCGTACGCCCGTTGGGCCGGGCGACGGCTGCCCACGGAAGCGGAGTGGGAGAAGGCGGCGCGCCACGACCCGGCGTCGGGGCGTTCGCGGCGCTACCCCTGGGGCGACGAGGACCCGTCCCCGGAGCTGGCGAACCTGGGGCAGCGCCATCTGCGGCCCGCACCGGCCGGCGCGTACCCGGGGGGACAGTCGCCTTGCGGCGTCCGGCAGTTGATCGGTGATGTGTGGGAGTGGACGTCGAGCGACTTCCTCCCCCATCCCGGCTTCTCGCCGTTCCCGTACCGCGAGTACTCCGAGGTGTTCTTCGGGCCGGACCACAAGGTACTGCGCGGCGGTTCGTTCGCCGTGGACCCGGTGGCGTGCCGGGGTACGTTCCGCAACTGGGACCTGCCGGTGCGACGGCAGATCTTCTCCGGCTTCCGCACCGCCAGGGACATGTGATGTGCCGTCATATCGCCTACCTGGGGCCGATGGTGCCGCTGGGCGAACTGCTGACCCGGCCGCCCCACTCATTGGTACGCCAGTCCTGGGAGCCGAGGGAGCAGCGGCACGGGACCGTCAATGCCGACGGTTTCGGCGTCGGCTGGTACGCGGACGGCGATCCGGTGCCCGGACGCTACCGGCGCCCGGGGCCGGTCTGGGGCGACCAGACCTTCGCCGACCTGACCAGGGTGGTGCGCAGCACGGCGCTGCTCGCCGCCGTCCGTGATGCCACCCATGCGGACGCCGACGGCGAGGCGGCGGCCGCGCCGTTCGCCGCCGGGCCGCTGCTGTTCAGCCACAACGGTGTGGTGCAGGGCTGGCCGCACTCCTTGGCCCCGCTCGCCGCGGGCCTGCCACCGGCCGAACTGCTCGCCCTCACCGCCCGCTGCGATTCGGCCCTCGTCTGGGCCCTCGTACGGCACCGTGCGGCCGTGGGCGACCCACTGCCGCAGGCCGTCGCCGACACCGTGGTCGACGTGGCGGCCGCGGCGCCGGGATCGCGGCTGAATCTGCTGCTCACCGACGGCGCGACGATCGTGGCGACGGCCTGGGGCGACACCCTGTCGTACCTCGCCGAGCCCGGTCTGCGCACGGTGGTGGCCTCGGAGCCCTACGACGACGATCCGCGCTGGCGCACGGTCCCCGACCGCACCTTGCTGACGGCGACCCGTGCCGACGTTCTGCTGACCCCGCTCAAGGAGCCCACTGCGTGAGTCCCTTTCTGCTGACCCGCACCCTGCCGGTGGACGCGACGGACGCGGCGCTGCGCGCCGATGTGCTGCACGGTCTGACCCGGCACCCGAAGACACTGCCGCCCAAGTGGTTCTACGACGCCCACGGCAGTGAGCTGTTCGAGGAGATCACCCGGCTGCCCGAGTACTACCCGACCCGTGCCGAGCGGGAGATCCTGATCGACCGCGCCGACGAGATCGCCCGGGCCGCCGGGGCACGGACCCTGATCGAGCTGGGTTCCGGCTCGTCGGAGAAGACCCGGCACCTGCTGGACGCGCTGGACGCACTGCACAGCTACGTACCGGTCGATGTGAGCGAGAGCGCGCTGCGCGGGGCTGCCGAGGCCCTGCTCGCACAACGGCCCGAGCTGTCCGTGCACGCCCTGATCGCCGATTTCACGGGTGGTCTGGCGCTGCCGGGCACGCCCGGACCCAGACTGATCGCCTTCCTGGGCGGCACGCTCGGCAATCTGCTGCCCGCCGAGCGCGCGGTGTTCCTCAAGTCGGTACGGTCGCTGCTCTCCCCCGGCGACGCGCTGCTGCTCGGCACGGACCTGGTGAAGGAGGAGAAGGTGCTGGTCGCCGCGTACGACGATGCGGCGGGGGTGACCGCGGAGTTCAACAGGAACGTGCTGCGGGTCGTGAACCGGGAGCTGGGGGCGGACTTCGACCCCGCCGGCTTCGACCATGTGGCGCTCTGGGATCCGGAGCACGAGTGGATCGAGATGCGGCTGCGGGCCCGTCGGGCACACACCGTGAAGATCCCGGAGCTGGATCTGGTGGTGCCCTTCGAGGCCGGCGAGGAACTGCGTACGGAGGTCTCGGCGAAGTTCCGCAAGGAGGGGGTCCGGGCGGAACTGGACGCGGCCGGGCTGCGGCTCGATCAGTGGTGGACGGATTCCGGCGGCCGGTTCGCGCTCTCGTTGGCGATGGCGGTCTGAGCCCGGCGGGCCAGGTCGCGGCGGTCCGGCCGGCCGGGCGCCGGGATCTGCGGAAGTACGCGGATCTCGGCGGTCAGGCCCGCCGCCGTCACCACCCGCCACAGTGAGGCGATGAGCGGATCGTCCCCGACGAACGCGGCCGCACCGGCCGGTGCGGTGTTCTCGTGACCGGCCCGGCGGCAGCCACTGACGGGCCCGGTCCGGCCGGTCGTTCCGGTGGGCCGGGGCGGCTCGACGCGGTAGCTGAGACGTACCGGCCGGACCGTGGCGCCCGCGTCGATCGCGGCCTGGAAGGCGGCCGGTGCGAAGCGGCCGCCGGAGCCGCGCCCGCACCAGGTGGTGCCCTCCGGGAAGACGACCACGCGTGAACCGCCTCGCAGCGCCGAGCCGATGGTGCGCACGGTCGTGGGCAGTGCGCGCAGTCGGTCGCGTTCGACGAAGAGTGTGCCGCCCCGGGCGGCGAGCGGGCCGAGCAGCGGCCAGCCACGTATCTCGCTCTTGGCGAGCATCCGGCCGGGGAACACGGCCGCGACCAGCGGGATGTCCAGCCAGGAGATGTGGTTCGCGACGACGAGCGTGCCCGCCGCCCCGGATGCCGTGCCGGGGCCGGCCGGTGTGCCGACGATCCGCACCCGCACCCCGAAGGCGCGCACGACGCCGTACGCCCAGCGCCGGATCAGCCGTTCCCGCCGTGCCGCGCCGAGCACCGCCACGAACGGTGCGCCCAGCGCCCCGGCCGTGATCCACAGGCATCCGGCGAGCAGCAGGGCCGCGGCGGCCGGGCGGCCCCGTATCCGGCCGTCGTGACCGGCGCAGGTGCCCGGGGTGCAGGGGGCGGTGGGCAGCCAGGGGTTCATCGCAGCGGGGCGAGGGCGAGGAAGTGGCGCAGGTAGCGCGGGTCGGTGCGGCGCAGCGACAACAGTACGTACAGGTCGGCGACGTTGAAGTCGGGGTCGTGGGCGGGTGCCCCGCACACCCGGGCGCCGAGGCGCAGATAGCCGCGGAGCAGCGGGGGGAGCGTGGCGAGACC